>DUVG01000203.1 GCA_012841175.1 Clostridium sp. | reverse complement strand
ATTTCTGCTAAAATATGACGTCCTAATGCATTCATATTTGTTTCCTCCTTTAATAAATAATATCCCAACCTTTCTTTATTTTGAAATTTACAAACGAATTTCAACAAAAACTATTTTAGCACTTTTCGTTTAAAAGTCAATAGTTTTTTAGCATAATTATATATATTTATTATTTGTATTAATTTATGTGCCATATACTCATTTATTCTCATTAATTTTACAGAATTCTTTGCTTTAAAAGAAGACAAAATAAAAACATTAGGAAAATTAACTTTCCCTAATGTTTTTTATTGTAATAAATTGTTTTCAAGATTTATCCTCTTCTGAAGTTTTTACAACATCAGCTAATGTAACTTCCATTTCTTCTTTGTGCTCTGTTACTTCAGCCTCTTTTTCCTTTTCTTCGCCTTTTTCTTTATTGTCTTCAGGTGGATCTATTGGATTTACTTCTTTAATGCTAAGGTTGATTTTTTTGTTTTCAGTGTCCATTTCAATTATTTTAGCATCAACTTTCATTCCAACTTCTAAAACATCTTCAACTTTTGCAATATGTTTATTGGATATCTGAGAAATGTGAACAAGACCGTCTACACCTTCTATAATTTCAACAAATGCTCCAAAAGGCGTCATTCTTAAAACTTTAACAGTAACTATAACTCCTTCTTTATACATTTGACCCACCTTAACCCAAGGGTTATCTTCTTGTTTTCTGTAACCTAAAGAGATTTTTTTCTTATCTTTATCAAATTCTAAAACATGTACTTCTACAGCATCCCCTTCTTTTAGAACTTCAGAAGGATGATCTATTCTACTCCATGATAATTCAGAAACATGGATAAGGCCATCAACGCCTCCAATGTCAACAAAAGCACCAAACTTAGTTAGGCTTTTTACTGTTCCCTTATAAATTTTACCTACTTCTATACTTTCCCAAATCTCTTTAGAAGCTTTTTCATTTCTCTCTTCAATGATTACTCTTGCTGAACCAACTAATTTACGCCTTTTTTCATTAAAATCAATTAGTCTTAACTCAACGGTACTCTTTAGATATTCTCTTAAATCTTTTACATATCTGTCACTTAATTGAGAACCAGGTACAAAAATTCTAACTCCATGGTAGCTAGCTATTACCCCACCATTAACAACTTCAATTACAACAGCTTTTAAAGGTGTTTTATTCTCATAAGCTTTTTCTACTTCTTCCCAAGCTTTATTTGCTTCAACTTGCTTTTTAGAAAGTCTGACATTACCTTCCCCATCATTGATTTTTTGAACAAAAACTTCAATTTCTTCACCTATTTTTACTTCCTTTTCAATTTGAAAGTCAGGTATATCAGTGTACTCGTCAAGAGATATTATTCCATCAGCTTTGTAGCCTAAATCCACAAAAACCTCATTAGAATTAAAACCAATTATTTTTCCTTTTACAATATCTCCTGCTTGTATTCTTACAAAAGAATTTTCCAAAGCATCGGCAAAATTAATTTCACCATTATTTTCTTCATTTTTAGTTACGTCCTGCTTGTTTAATTCACTCATTTTTCTAATAACCTCCTCAATTACCCAGTCCGGTGTCGAAGCCCCGGCAGAAATTCCTATTTTTTTTATTTTTTTAACATCTATCTGTGGTAATTCACTAGATGTTTGTACTTTAAAAGTCATAGCACAGTGTTTTTTAGAAATATCATAGAGTTTTTGAGTATTTGAACTTTTTTTGTCTCCAATTATTATCATCAAATCTACGGTTTTAGATATTTCCTCCACTTCGCTTTGCCTTTTACTTGTGGCACTACATATTGTATCAAATGTTGAGATGTTTTCAAATTTTTCTTTTAAACATTCATTTATTTCATGCCATTTTTCTTTGGTAATAGTTGTTTGTGCAACAACACAAACTTTTTCATCGCATTTTTTAAGTGATTTTACATCATCAACACTGTTGACTATATAGGCATAATTGTTACACCAGCCATTAATTCCTATTACTTCGGGATGATTTTTGTCACCCACAATTATTATCCTGTAGCCTTCATTACTCTTTTCCTCTACAAGATTGTGTATTTTTTTCACATATGGACATGTAGCATCTTCCAAAACCAACCCCTTATCTTTAATCTTTTTATATATAATTGGTGTAACACCATGCGCTCTAATAACAATATGGCTTTTGCCATTAATATCATCTATATCATCTACTATCTTTACACCTTTTTCTTTAAGATAATTTACCACTTGTTCGTTATGAATGATAGGTCCAAAGGTGTATATTTCTTTATTATTTGTTTCTAACATTTCATAAACCATTTTTACAGCATTGCCTACTCCAAAACAAAAACCTGCTGATTTAGCTACAATTATTTCCAACTCTATTCCTCCAAAAGAGAGTATATTTTTTTCATAATTTTTTCACTTTCTGATAACAACTCATTACTAGTATATTTCTTATTTTTATCTAAATCAAGTATAAAAGGTTTTCCAAATATTATTTTAACTTTGCTAAATAATTTGTAGTTTCCACTTATTAAAACAGGCAAAATAGGTGCTTGTGATTTTTGGGCTAAAAGTGCCACCCCAGCTTTAACTTTTACCTTTTTATTAGTTTTATCAGCTATTTTTTTTCTTGTGCCTTCAGGAAAAATACCAACAATATGTCCTTCCGATAAGAGTTTTAAAGAGGTTTTAATTGCTCCCACATCACCTTTTCCCCTCTTTACAGGAAAAGCTCCTAAATTTTTGATAACAACTCTAGAAAGGGGATTTTTAAAAAGTTCTTCCTTTGCCATATAGCGAATTAGACGCTTTATTCTATATCCAATGAAAAACATGTCCAGCTCGCTTACATGGTTGCTGCATAAAATGGCAGCACCTTCTTTTGGAATATTTTCTTTGCCTATAATCTGGACTCTATAAAAAACAGAAAAGTATATAACAAAAATCATTTTTACTATACGTTTACCCATAATTTTTCACATATCCTAAAATTGTATTTACAACTTCATCAATTGACATATTTGTTGTATCTATTTCTATAGCATCTGAGGCTTTAATAAGTGGTGCAAAACTTCTGCTGCTATCATTTTTATCCCTATATTCAATATCTTTTAAAACCTCTTCTAATGTTATATTTTTAGATAGCTGTTCAGAATATCTTCTTTTTGCTCTCTCTTTAATATCTGCATTTAAGAAAATTTTAACATCTGCATTAGGCAGCACATAAGATCCAATATCCCTTCCATCCATCACTACGCTGCTTTCAGATGATATCTTTCTTTGAAGTTCAACCATTTTTATTCTCACATCGGGTATGGTTGCAACATTTGACGCACCTATTGAAACTTCAGGTGTTCTTATGAGAGAGCTGACATCTTCCCCATCTAAAATAATCTTTTGCTCATCTTTAGAATAAACAATTTCAATGTTAATATTTTCTACAAGTTTTGATAATTTCTCTTCATCAAGTGTATCAATATTTTCATTAATTGCTTTTAGTGCCACTGCTCTGTACATAGCTCCAGTATCTAAATACAAAATTCCTAATTTTTTTGATATAAGTTTTGCTATTGTACTTTTTCCTGCACCAGCAGGACCATCAATGGCAATTGAAATTTTCTTGTCACTCATACTACTCTCCTAAAGTACTTTTTAAGTATTTTAAAAACAATTTATCTAGTTTAAATCAGGCCTTAAAACTTTTGACTCATTAAGATATATATGTCTTATATCATCTTTATCTACGTTTGTATTTATGTGCAACATAACTCTTATACATTTTTTAAGGCCATCTGGCACATCAATTTCATTCATACACATAAGCGCCACATCATTAAGGCCTATTTCCCTTGCTGCTACAGCCGGAAAAGTTGCGTTTAAATCCTTTGTGGCAGTAAAGATAATACTTATAATATCATCTTTTTCAATATTGTTTTTTTCAATTATTTCATTAAGGAGCTTTTTCGTTTCATTTATTATTTCAACTTTATCATTATTTAAGACGGTAGTAGCTCCACGTATAGCCCTTACCATAATTTAAGTTCCTCCATTCTGCCATTCTACATAAAACAAAAATTATACAACTCTGTGCCCTAATCCAATAGAAACTTCATTTAGATGAAGTAAACCTATACCAAAAAATATTGCTACACTAATATGGTTTTTGTAGCGTGCAATACCTATTTTGCCTCCTACATTTAAACCTAATGCCTTAGGCATTATTTGAGATAGAGCTTCTCTAGTAGCACCTGCTACTGCCCCTTCTTCCACATGATTATCTAAAATAACATTTTCTCTTTTTGAAGCCACAACTGCTCTTTCCACTATTTTCATAACTGAGGTGATAAATTCACCACCATAGTCTACAGCAACTGTTTTGATGCCCTGTTTTAAAAAATCTGCTTGATACTTTTTTTCCTCTTGTCTTTGTGAGGTAAGAGCAATTTTAATTGCTGCAGAAGCAATTTCCTTACTGCCATAACTTGAGGATTTCAAAAAATTTTCGTCCATAATCTCTCCAATTTTTTAACTTTAAAGTGTTAAATTTATATTTTATATGTAAAGTTATCAAATTACTATTATATTATACTGTAATAATATAATTAAAACAATAAAAAAATTAATCAATTTGTATTTTAGTTAGTTGTTTTATTTCAGAATTTAATTTAAGTTTAGTGCCTTTATACTTATCTATAATATTGCTGCTAGCAGAAATTATTTCTACTTCAGCATTATCTGCCATAGTAGAATCAATCTCCACCACATCCCCATCTTTAACATATAGTTTTATAACATTTGAAGTAAATGAAGCAATTGTATCTCCGTTTAATAATACTTTAACTTTTTTATTTGCATTTTCACTTTTTAATGAAATGAAAATCTCACCTTTTTTATAGAGATACTCCTCAACCTGAAGTGGATTTCCTTCAAAACTGTTTTCATTTACTAAAACCTCTCTTACTTTTGGATTTATCATTGCAGCTTGAACAATAATTAAGCTTAAAAATACAATTACAAAAGTAGAGAATAAAATTTTTTCAAAAATATATGCTGAAATTTTTTTTTTATTTCGGTACTTTTTATGCTTTCTGCCTGTTTTAAATAGTATTATTTTCATATTTTTCACTCCAACTATAAGGGAATATTTACTATATGAATAATATGCACAAGTTTTTTAAAAAATACACATACCTTTTGTTAATTGCAATTCATACCTGCTAAATACCCAGTGGAAAAGGCAATAGTTAAATTAAACCCTCCTGTATATGCATCTAAATCAATAATTTCCCCAGCAAAGAAAAGTCCCTTTATTAGTTTTGATTCCATTGTAGATGGATTAATTTCATCCACCGATACTCCACCAGCTGTTACTATTGCTTCTTCTAATGGCCTTGCTCCATTAATTGATAGAGTAAGGTTTTTTAAAAGTTTTACCAAATACATTCTCTCTTCTTTTGTAATTTGGTTTACAGACTTTGTAGCATCTATTTTTGAAAGTTCTATTACTACAGAAATTAGTTTTTGTGGTAAAAGGTCATCTAGAGCGTTTTTAAACTGTTTTCTAGAAAACTTCAAAAAATCTCTTTGAATTCGTTCATCTAGCTTTTCTTCTGTAAGGGCAGGTTTTAGATCAATTAAAAGTTTTATCCCTTTATAATGATAATCTAATATATGCCGGCTTGCACTTAGTATTATAGGGCCTGAAACTCCAAAGTGTGTAAAAAGCATTTCTCCAAAATCACTGTATATTTTTTTACCTTTATTATTTAGTAAAGTTATAGAAACGTTTTTTAAAGACAACCCTTGTAGATCTTTAACCCACTTTTCATTAGTGATTAGGGGTACCAAAGAGGGTTTTAAAGGAACTATAGTATGTCCTAGAGCTTTTGCCATTTTGTATCCGTCCCCAGTTGAGCCAGTTCCAGGATAAGAGGCACCTCCAGTTGCCAATATTACTTTGTCACAACTAACTTTCTCACCTGATTTTAACATAACACCTGTTATCTTTTTATCATCAGTTAATATTTTTTCAATAGAGGTGTTTAGCCATAGATTTACTTTTTTATTTTTTAAAAAATTATGTAGTGTGTCAACTACATCTTTTGCTTTATCTGAAACAGGAAATACCCTGCCACCTCTTTCAACTTTTGTCTTAAGGCCGTATTTGTTTAAAAAATCTATCAAATCTGTGTTTGAAAATGTATAGAAAGCAGAATACAAAAAACACCCATTCCCAGGAGTGTTTTCAATAAGACCGTCTATATCAGTGTTATTTGTTATGTTGCACCTGCCTTTGCCTGATATTAAAATTTTTCTGCCTATTTTATTGTTTTTTTCAATGAGTATCACATTGTTGTCATTTTCAGCAGCTTTTCCAGCAGCCATTATCCCAGCTGGACCGGCACCAATTACTATAACCTTATTTTTCATATTTTATATCTCCATAAAAGTATTTTGTTATGCGTTTTTATCATTCTTTTCATAAACCCCGTATTCGTCCCATATTTCTTCTAACTTTTCAAAAATGTTATAAACATGTTCTTTTTTTCTCATAGCAATTGCAACAATTAAAGCGTTTATAACGCTAAGTGGTGCAACAAGTGAATCTACAAAAGAAGCCATGTCACTTCTTGCAGTAAGAGTGTGATGGGCGTTTTCTGTTAAAGGTGAATCATTGCTGTCTGTAATAGCTATAACTGTTGCCCCTCGTTTTTTTGCAAATTTCATTGCATTTATAGTTCTCATTGAGTATCTAGGAAAACTTATTCCAATCATTACATCATCTTCAGATGCATGTATTATTTGTTCAAACATTTCACTTACACTAGTAGTATGTACAAGTCTTACGTTATTAAATATAAGATTAAAATAAAATCCTAAAAAACTTGCCAATGGTGCAGAACTTCTCACTCCAAGTATATACATTCTTTTTGCATTTAAAATGCTTTCCACCACATTGTCAAAACTTTTTGTATCAATTTCCTCTAAAGTTACTTTTATTTTGTCCATGTCTGACAAAAGAACACTTTTTAATATATTGCTGTCCTTTATCCGACTAGAGGAAATTTCCATCCTTTGAATTGGTGTTAGTTTACTTTTAACTAATTTGCCTAATTCTTTTTGAAGCATAGGGTAGCCATCAAAGCCAATTTCGTTTGCAAACCTTACCACAGTGGATTCACTGACCCCTACTTCTGCACCAAGTTTTGCAGCAGTCATAAAACTTGCTTTGTCATAGTGATTTATTATAAAATTTGCTATTAATTTTTGTCCTTTGCTAAATTTTTCCATGCTGTTTTCAATTATAGATATTAAGTCCGAATTTTTGTTTTTCATTTTAAATCCCCTTATGCTGTTTCATAAATTGAAATTCTCATTTTATCTTTATTCATAGTCAAACCAAATAAAATATTTTTGTCTTTGAGATTTTTGTTTAGAAAGTCTACCACTTTGTATAAATCCATATTAGAATCTAATTCTAACACAGATTTTAAATCAAGTTTTTCTTCTGAATTCATATTATTCCTCCAAATTATAATTATCATTTCTATATTACATATTAAAAAGATAAAAATCAAGCACCCTTATAATACTTTAAAATAATTAGCTCCAGGACAATTATTTTGTCCTGGAGCTAATAGAATGTTTTTTAAAGTCTATTTATTTTTTCTCAACTGGGAAACTGTCTATATATACCAGTAAATATCTCTTTAAAAGAGTTAAATCTAATGAGTTAATAGATCCGTCTCCGTTTAAATCAGCAGCTTCTTTTTTTACTGGAAACTCTTTAACAATTTCAAGTAAATACCTTTTTAGCAGCGTATAATCTACTGAAGTTATATATCCATCTCCATTTAAGTCACCATATATAATTTTTTCAGGTTCAGGTACAAATGGCGGTGGATCAATAGGAGTAGAAATTAATTCATCTGTTTTAACAGTTATAATTTCAGTTTTTCCTGAATTTATAATATCACGGGAAGTTCTGCTTTGAATTACAGGACCTTGTGCAGTATATACACCAGGACTCACAACTCTTGCAAGGTATTCAATATATGGGGTTGACTTCCAGTAACTACTGTTGTAAACGTAGAAAGTTATCTTTTGACCTTCTGTATTATAAAATGCATTATTAGGTTTTAGTCCTGAAGGAAGATAATCTGTTATTTCATAAACTCCATCAAATGCTGTATCACTGATACTCCATGTCAGGCGAACCTTTATAACATCTCCTTGCTGCAATGTATTTGAATTTAAAGGAGTGCCATTTATATGGTGATATGAACGTCTTATAGAAATATCATTACTCTTTTCTTTTATATCAAATACATTTTCTTTGAAAATAGATACTAAGGAAACATCACCTTTTACATCAGTTATTTCAAAGTTTTTAAGCTGTAATGGCAATAAATTCAGAGAAAAACTCTGTCCATTTTTCAAAAATACAGTTTTTTCTTCTCCATCATAACTGTATGTAAATTCGACATCTTCAACGCTTAAATTTTTAATCTTTTCAGATATAAATAGAAGCTTTTCAGTATTTATCAGTATGTCTTTTGTAAAGTTAACTGTACAATACTGGTACAAACCATCACTTTCAGGCTTATCAAGCAATACGGATAAATATGCACAAAGTGCAGTAGCCTCTATCATATTGTCTTTAGAAGATTTTACATTAACTCTGTAATATGGGGCATATTCTTCTATATACTGAGCTATTCTTTCATTGTATATTTCTAAAGCCTTTGAGGTATCACCTAATTTATAATAGGCAAGAGCTAAATATATAGTGTCTGTTATACTTAAGTTATCAATAGTTTCAGCTTTATTAAGCTCTAAAAGAACAGATTCTCCTAATACAGAAAGTCCATATAAAGCCTTTATTCTGCTATTATTGTTGCTAAGTTCTTGGTTAAAATATTTTTTTAGTTGTTCTGTGTTAACCATGTCTTTTGCAAAAACAACCATTTTAGCAGTTAAATCAATGTCGCTTTCTGAATAAGGTAATAATGAAAGACCTCCATTGCTTTTTTGATATTCTGAAATATTCGGCTGTTCTAATGTAGGAAGATAGTTGTCTTCACCAAAGTGTTCATCTAATAGTTTAGATGCTAAATATCTAGAGGTAATTTGATCTAGCCTATTTCCGTAAGAGCAATACAAGTTTCTCAAATCTCTAAAATACATTCCCTTACTTTTATCTTGGAACACAAGAGTGGTAAATCCTTCTTCTCCTGCTACTATATCCATATTAGGTGAAACATCCATAAAATCAGTTCTTTCAATTTGATAATAGGAATCAACTACATTTACAGAATGCATGACTGCATCGGATAATCCACTTTCAGTATATGCTCTTATTATCAAATCATCATATCCTTCTTCAAAAGTCCAAAGTGGGATATTTATCCTCTCAAAAGCTTTTCCTTTTACGGTAATTTTGTCATCTGGATTTTCTTTTTTGTATACTTCAAAATATACAACTTCATCTTCTTTAATGCCCGTTCCATAAGCATTTACAGCCATTACTGGCTGATCACCTGCTAAATATGATGTATTGAAGCTGTGATTTATGAAAAATGGCAGTGTTACTATCATATTAGCGGTTTCACTTCCAGCATAAAGCTCTTTTGATATTGCAGACATGGTTATTCTCCATGAAGTAACATTGTCAGGAAGTTTAAAGCTCGCTGTGCCTTTTCCATTTTCTCCAGTTTCTATGCTTAAAAACTTTGCAGTATCTCTAAAGTCAGATCTTACATCAGATTTATTACCAGCATTTTCAGAGTTGTCACCTCCAGGAGAAGGTCCAAAGATTGGTGGTTCGGCGCCATCTCTTTCATAAGCCTCATTTGTATCGTGGGACCTTTTATCAAAGTATATCCCTGAATTTATAGGTACAAATAAATCACTTAGTATATTTACATTTTGATCTTTTAAACTAAAGAAAGCTTCATCAACAATGCTTATATTTACAGTTGATTTAACAGGATTTCCATTTTGGTCTGTTACACTTATATTAAAGTTTACTGTATCCCCTGGTCTGTAAAAATCCTTATCAGTTTTTCCTTCAATGATAAGATTTTTCTCATTCATATCATATAGAATATTTTTTCTTGCAGTGGCATATGTCCTACCAGTAAAATAAACCGCTGTTGCATAAACATTTGGCATATAATCTTTTGAATACTCAAAAGTATGTGTTGAAGAATTGGATACATCATAATGTACAATTCCATTTTGAGATAGAATGTAGAGGTAAGCTCCTTTTGGAAGATTTTCATTTCCAAATGTAAAATCAAGTTTTACATTTTCACCAATACCATATCTGTCTTTATCACTTATTAGATCATAAGTATTATATCCAGTATAAGAATATGTAATTTGTTTTCCAATGTACATACTAAATAACATATTCCTTCCTGAATTATCTTTAGACCTTATCTGGGCTGTATAGTATGAATCTTCAATTTCTGGAGCATCAAAAGTATATTGGGCTTCTCCTTTTTTGTTTGTAGTCATTGAAAAATCCTTTATTGGCTTAGTTTCAAGTCTTCTTGTGTATATATCATAAGTAACCTTATTAATCTTATCATAATAAGTTCCAGTTTTTTCTTTGATCCATGTGTTTAGATAAATTGTACCTGTTATAGTTTTGCCTCCTACAGCTTCCCCTAAATAATCATTGTAATGTATAGCAGTTCCATCATTTAGACGATCTAGCACAATTTCATGGACTTCTGCATCTATATATCCTATTCCATCTTTTATTTTTCCGCTTCTTTTAATATCAATATCATTGACAAAAACTCTAACTGAGTTAGAAGCATTAATTTCTCCTGATTCAGGTAAAAGTGCTCTAGCGCTTATTGGAATTGCATAAATTCCTTGAACATCTCTTGTTACCTCTGGAACATATTTTATTTTTAGTTTTCCAGAAACATCTGTAACATCAATTTCTTCTATTGCTCTACCTGTTAATGAACTTGTTCCTATGGTATAACTTGTATTTAGATTTGAAACGCCTGTACCTTCAAAAAATGCTGCACTAAGGTCAAAGTTTACTTCTTCACCTATAAAAACGGCAACTTTATCTTTATCAATTTCCATTTTATAAGAAGGCTTCACATAATCTTGAACCTCAATCATACTTGTTGTAACAATCAAATTACCTTTTTTAAGCCTTATTGTATAATAACCTTTAGGTAAGTTAGGAAGCTGGATTTCTTCTTCAAAGAAATTATCTTTTACATTTATATTCTTTTTAATAATAGGTAAGTTATTGTTTCTTCCCCAGTAGGAATAGCCTTGAGATATTTCTAAAGTAAGGTAATCTATATTTTCATCTTCATATCTATTCTTTATAAATCCCCATACATTTATAGTGTCATTGGATTTATACATTCCCCTATCTGTGAAAAAATATCTCCAATAATTATTACTAGCTCCACTGCTATAAGAACTGGTATCTAGAAGAGATTTATTTCCGTTTTGGGTTGTTACTACAAGAAAATGTTTGTTATAAGTGTAATTTAGTCCATATAAATATCCATAGTAATAATCATAATCATTGTATTCATAACTATTCTCTTCCCTTTTTAGTGTATCAATTAATTCAGTATTAAATGTAGCAATTCCATTATCGTCTGTAATAAAAGTATTATCAGTATTTGAAAAACTAATTACAGCACCTTTTAAAGGTTTTTTTGTTTCTATATCATTAAGCCATACTAAAGTATCTGATGTACTTTTAGTTATGTAAATACTTGTATTTGTTATTTGGATAAATGTCTGTGTCCTTTTATCTTCACAATAACTGTCTAAAATATAATAACCTAACGGAAGTTCTTGAGGAATTGTAATGATTGCATTTCCAGATATTCTTCCATCTTCATTAAGTATTTGATCAAATTCAAGAACTTTTTCTAATTTATCAACAGGTAAAAAAGTGTTGTTATAATTTATTTGCGCCCAATCTGGATATTCATTTCTTTTTACAAGTGCATCATAAAAAGATTCAAAATCCTTATATGCATAAACACTTGTATTAAGATTTAGCTTCTTATAAGTTCGAGAATTGCTAATGTAATAGCGTAAAGGAATTTCTGCTTTATCTTCAGCGGAAAAATCTGTGATTTGTCTATTGTAATTAACAGATAGCACTGGTTCTCCTGGAGGAATGTTTTTAGGCTCTTCACATGTTTCAAAAGAAAATACATAATCATCTTTTATTTCTCTATCTGTACCATTAATTTTGATACCTTTTTTTATTCTAACTGTGTAAACCGTCTCATAATCCAATCTATATTTAGGAACAAATGCAACTGTCTTGTTGTTATAAACTTCAAATCTTCCTTGGACATTTGGTGTGATTTCGAAATGATCGCTTATATCGCTAAAATTTTCGTGACTAAAATTAATTTCAATTCCTGTATTGATAGGTACTCCTATAGTCTCATTTCCAGGAAATGCACTTAAAATTTTAAATTCAGTTTGAGTTTGAAAAACCCAAGTGGTCTCAATATCTGTCTTCATTCTAAAGGTATAAATGCTGTTTTCAAGAAGTGGTCTTGCTAAATTAATGCTAAAAAAATTTTTGTCTAGCTTTTCTATAATGGGAGCTGGTTCCCCATCAATAGAAAAAGCCTTTTTTACCTCTTCTAATGAAAAATCCTTTTCTGTTTCAAGTAAAAATTCAGTGTCAACTGCAATGCCGGTAGAGTCAGAGTTAAAAGGCACTAAGCGAAAACCATTACGTGGATAAGCAGCAGCACCTGATGCAAAAACAAAACTACATGTTGTCAAAATTATACATGTAATCAGTACTAAAGAAACTAATTTTTTAAACATTTTTCCTCCCCCTTTTTCTTTTTCTTATTTTAATTATACAACATATTATGACGTTATGAAAATAAAAAAAGTTTCGTTTGTATAACTAAATTATCATAACTAAAATAAAAGCATTATTTGCTGTACAGATACGGGGTAACATTATATAATTAAGTTAGAGATTAGAGATTAAAATTTAAAATAAAATATAAATTTATAAAGGAGAGTATATGTTATGCTAAAAAGAAGAGGTGTAAAGTTACACAAAAAACTAACATTTTTAATTGCATTTATAATGCTCGCATCTGTGTTACTGCCTTCTTTTGTGATGCAGTCAGTAAGTTTTGCCAGTTCTTCTCCTAGAGAAGGAGATCAGTATTATAATTATGGCGAAGCATTGCAAAAGGCACTTTTGTTTTACAAGGCAAACCGTCTTGGAGACTTGCCGGATGATTATATTTTGCCTTATAGGGCAGATGCAGCAATGACAGATGGTCAGGACGTGGGTCTTGATTTAACAGGTGGCTGGGCTGATGCTGGTGATGGAATTAAGTTCACCCACACCATTTCATATGCTGCAGCACAACTTGGATGGGCTGCATATGAATACAGAGAAGCATTTAAAAATGTAGGATTATTAGAGGACATATTAGATGAAGTTAAATGGGGAACAGATTTTTTAATTAAAGCTAATCCAGAGCCTAATGTGTTTTATTATATGTGTGGACATGGAGACTCTGACCACTCAGTGTGGGTTTCTCATGAGTTTTTAGATTATGTAACTGACAGAAGTTCTTTTAGATTAGATCCATCAACACCTGGTTCTGATGTTGCAGGTATGAGTGCTGCAGCTCTTGCTATAGCTTCTTTAATATTTGAAGAGACAGACCCTGAATATGCAGAAAAATGTCTAATGCATGCAGAGAGAATTTTTGATTTTGGATATACATACCAAGGTAA
This sequence comes from Clostridium sp., assembly GCA_012841175.1. Classification (GTDB taxonomy): domain Bacteria; phylum Bacillota; class Clostridia; order Acetivibrionales; family Acetivibrionaceae; genus Herbivorax. Next base: position 580 of record DUVG01000203.1, on the reverse strand, counting down.
AAACCCACTAAATATTTTATATCCATCTGGAGGTTATGTGGATGACCTTGCATGGGGTGCCATTTGGCTTTATATAAAGACAGGAGAACAACATTACTTAGATAAGTCAATTTCAATTATGCCTGTTAATACAATAGGTGGATATCACACTCATTGTTGGGATGACGTAAGTTATGGAGCAGCACTTAAAATAGCTCAGGTGACAAAAGACGAACAATACTCCTTTATGGTGGAAAGAAATTTAGACTTTTTCTTGCCTGGTGGAGGTATAACTTACAGCCCCGGAGGATTAGCATGGCTTTCCCAATGGGGTTCATTGCGTTATGCCAGCACAGCAGCATTTTTGGCTTTTGTATGGTCAGATGACAAAACTGTTGGAACCCTTTCAAAAAAAGATGACTATAGAAAATTTGCTGAAAGACAAATAAACTACATATTAGGTGATAATCCACGTGGTGGAAGCTATGTAGTAGGTTTTGGAGAAAATGCTCCTAAACATCCTCATCATAGAACTGCACATGGTTCGTGGGTAAGTATGACTGAGGCACCTCCATTTAGCAGACATATACTATATGGTGCT
>DUVG01000202.1 GCA_012841175.1 Clostridium sp. | reverse complement strand
CAGTAACTCCATTGCAGCTTTTTGCATACTACATGGCAGTGGTTAAGGGATGCGATGTAGATAAGCCAAGAAATTTGACAAAGAGCGTGACTGTTGAGTAGAGTTAGGGTAAAATAAAGTTGATTATAAAATCCCGTGGCAGATGCAGGAGAAATCCTGATTTGCTGCGGGGTTTTTTTAACAGATTACTGGGCACAATTGACGGAATTTGTACGGAAAATAACCCTATCTATGTGATTATAGAACAAATTTGTTTTCTCCTAAACCCCGCAGACTAAAGTTTTAGGTTTTCTTACTCCATCAAAAATGTTGAAAAAATAGAAAAATTATTAGACGAAAGTGGGAAAAACATGATAAAATAATGAAAGACAGATTTGTATATAGACGAAACTGGTACAAATATTGAATGTTATATAAAATCGCGTGCGAGCTGCCACATCGTGTAGTGGATAAAACCAACGATTATTAAGGAGAAAGAAAGGAGAAAGAATAATATGATAAAAAAGATTTTTTTATTTATAATAATTTTGATTGGTATATGGATTTTAGGAAGTTGCAGTAATAGTATTAAGAATAATAAGGTAAATGATATTACTGTACAACATCAACAGGTTTCTCAATCTATAATAGATAGTGAGGAACATGTTGATATAGAAAATGAAGATAGTGAGAAACATGTTGATATAGAAAATGAAAATAGTGAGAAGCATACTGATATTGAAAATGAAAATAAGGACAGAAAATTATCGCAACAAGAGAAAAGTTTTTCTGACAGAGAAATAGATACTTTTAAATTGATAAAAGAGTATTATCCAGAGTTTCAATATTCTAATTTCTACGTAGATACAAGCGAAGATGATAAAAAAATGGTTTTTACTAAGCAAGATGATTTGTATTTTGGTACATTTATTTCATACGAGGTATTTTATCATGATGAAGGCATTATTAACTACTTTTTTGATGCGGGCACAATATATAGAGGTTATGGTTCGTACTATATAATTGATGAAAATACGGTTATAAAAATTGAAAAATCAGCTGGTACAAGTGCATAAAGTTATGAAATATTTAAAAATGGTAATAAAATTGATGAAGAGTCAAAAGAATATGATTATTAAAAAAATAATACTTAGAATTTTTGTCTCCTGCGGTTCTTGCTCTGAGCGGCGTCCGACAACATTTAATTTGTTTGTAATTTTAAAATACGTTCTTAAGTTTTGAAAAGAGATAGTTGAAATAAAAAATGGGGGATTTGATATGAAAAAAGAAGTTATTAAACCAAGTAAAATATTTTATGGTGTTTCAGGAGTAATTTTAGTTATCGGAGTTATTTTATTTGTTATTATCTTGATATCAGGTATTTTTGCAAGTGTAGATACAATAAACAATCGGTTTATTGTACCAGGAACAAAGAGCATTGAACTAAAAGAAACTGGTAAGTACAACATATATTTTGAGTATAGAAGCGTTATTGATGGAAAAATATTTGAGACAAATAATATAAGTGGCTTAATGTGTTCCTTAAGGAATACTGAAACAGATGAATTTATAAAGCTTAATAACTCTTCAGTAAAT
>DUVG01000201.1 GCA_012841175.1 Clostridium sp. | reverse complement strand
TTTCTTTTTGAAAATTTTTTTGAACTTTATTTTTACCTAACACAAATTACCTCACAAAATAAATTAACTGGATAATATTATCTTATATTATACCATCATTTTTACAAAAAAACAATACTGTAGACTAAAAGCAAGTTTTTTTAAAAGAAGATAAAAACAAGACATTAGATTTTTGTAGTGTACTTGAAAAACATCAGATAACACTATATAATAAGCTGGTAACTTTAAAAATTAAACTATAAAATGCTAATATTAAAAGAGAACACTTTAAGCCCATATTTACAGCTTCAAATCATAAAATGATTAGTTACAAATTGTTCACACTTTATTAATTTTAATTTAAGATAATATAACATGTACATGGTGTTTAAATGCAAGGAAATGGGAGGGAAAAACTAAGATGATTGAAATACAAAACTTGACCAAGCACTATGGCCCTATCAAAGCTGTGAATAATCTCAATTTCACTGTTGAAAAAGGAGAAATTCTTGGATTTTTAGGACCTAATGGTGCAGGTAAGACAACCACAATGAATATGATAACAGGATATCTTCCTTCAACTAGTGGTACAGTGAAGGTTTGTGGTTATGACATAGGAGAGCAGCCAGCAGAGGTAAAAAAACATATAGGCTATTTGCCTGAGATTCCACCAGTATACACCGATATGACTGTGAAAGAATACTTGAATTTTGTCAGCGATTTAAAAAAAGTTGCTAGATCAAAAAGAGCCAGCCAAATATCTGACATTATGGAAACAATACAGATTAGCCATGTACAAAATAGGCTGGTGGGAAATTTGTCAAAAGGTTATAGGCAAAGAGTGGGTTTAGCTCAAGCCTTAGTTGGAAATCCAGAGGTTCTTATACTTGATGAGCCTACCGTTGGTCTTGACCCCAATCAAATTATTGAGATTAGAAAATTAATAAAAGGTTTGGGTAAGGAACACACCATAATATTTAGTTCCCATATACTGCAAGAAATAAGTGCTGTTTGTGAACGAGTTGTAATAATAAATAAAGGTGAAATAGTTGCAATAGACACTCCGGACAACCTTTCACGAAATTTAGGCAATGTTACTCGATTTTTAATTAAAATTGAAGGTCCACAAGATGACGTAACAAATGTATTAGGTAAAATTAAAGGAGTTTTAAATATAGAGTGTAATTCTAAAAGTCAAGAAAATGTATTTAAATATACAATTGACTCTGAAAAAGATGTTGATGTTAGAAGACCCATATTCTTCAAAATGGCAGAGTTGGGATATCCTATATTAGAACTTCAAGCTTTAGGAATGAATCTTGAAGAGATATTCAGAAAACTCACAACTAAAGAAGGAGAAAGTGTAGAGCTACAGGATGAAGAGAAAAATGCCAAAATACAAGACAAACAAGAAGATGTAGAGCTACAAAAAGAGAAGGAGGAGGTTGAGTAATATGTTAGCTATTTATAAGAAAGAACTGAGATCCTACTTTTATTCTCCACTAGCGTATATATTAATTGGTATATATATATTGATGTTTTCATTATTTTTCCGAGGAGTATTTTCCACAGGACGTCCCTTTATGTATGGAGCTTATCTTTATCAGTATAGTTTTTTACTTGCATTTATTTTACCAATATTGACAATGAGGACTTTTGCAGAAGAAAGAAAAAATGGTACCGACATATTACTTATGACATCTCCTGTTAGTGTAGGAGGTATTGTATTAGGAAAATATTTTGCTTCACTAACTGTCTTTTTAGTTATGACAGTTGTAACCTTTATATATCCTATATTGATATCTGTATATGGAAATCTTAATGTAATGCCTATGATTTCTTGTTACATAGGATATGTTCTTATAGGAGCATTTTTTGTGGCTTTTGGTGTTTTCACATCTTCTCTTACTAAAAGCCAAGTAATATCCGCAGTTACAGGGATTGGTACATTAATTCTTGTTTGGTTTGTGAATCAGTACAGTTATTTGTTTAAAGGTCATCTTTTGGCTTTTGCCAATTGGATTTCATTCTTTTTTAGATTTAGAGAATTTGTTCAAGGATTATTTAGTTCAAGAGATTTGGTTTTCTTTTTTAGTTTAACAGGATTATTTTTATTATTGACAATGATTGTAATTGAAAAAAGGCGTTGGAGTCAGGGGTGATTATAAATGAAAAATCTATTTAAATTTTTTAGGTCAAAAAATTTCAAGTTTAATACCATTGCGGTATTTATGATGTTATGTGCTATAGTAATTACTTTCTTTATAAATATGATAGGTGAAAGAACTAACTTTATGTGGGATATGACAGAAAATAAAATGTATTCTATTGGTCAACAGACAAAAACTATAGTTAGCAGAATAGACAAAGAGGTTGAAATTATCTTTTTAGCTGATGGAGAACAGATAAGAGGAAGTGAAGGGATTGGAACTTGGACATGGCACTTTCTTCAAAACTATGACAAGTTTCCTAAAGTATCTGTGAAATTTGTTGATCCAGATACAAATCCAGAAATAATTTCACAATTACAGCTAAGCGATACAATGCAACTAAGTAAATTTGATATTATTGTAAAGAGTGGAGATAAAATTAGAAGTTTTCCAGCCAATACTCTTTTTAGGCAAAACTTAACAGGCCTGTCCTTTTCAGGAGAACAGGAGGTGACAAGTTCCATATTATATGTTACCAGTGAAATAACTCCAACTGTATATTTTCTAGAAGGGCACAGGCAGAGAGATTTAAACAGCGAATATATGTACCTAAGAGGGTTTTTAGAGAGTAATAATTTTGCTGTTAAGAGATTGGATTTAGACCATGTAAGTGAAGTGCCTGAAGATGCAAAGATATTAATTTGTGCTTCACCAAAGGTTGATTTATCCAAGGATGAAAGAGATAAAATAGAAAGTTATCTTGAAAACGGTGGAAATGCTATATTCTTATTTGATCCCGTAGCGTCTAATTCAAGGTTTTTGAATTTTGAGCATGTTTTAGAAAAGTATGATATGTCCTTATATTATGATAAAGTTAAAGAGACCAATGAAATGAGACATTTAGCAGATACGCCTTATCACATTTTGCCTAATTTGGCAGAAAGCCAGCTGTTTGCACAAATGAATTTACAAGATTTTCAAGTACTAATACCAGAAACTCGAAGTATTAACTTGTTGAGAAAAGATCCAGAAGGAGTAATAGTTACGCCTCTTTTAACAGCAAGTATGGATGCCACAAGAGAGCCTTTTGGGAATGTTGAGAATGAAGAAGATCTTCAAGGGGGTCCTATTGATGTGGCGGTATTATCGGAATATAGTGGAGAAATTAAGTCAAAGGTTTTAGTAATTGGAAGTGCTTATTTTCTTACTGACGAAGCTTTAGAACTATATGCCCGTTATTATCAAAATAATTTGTTGTTTATGGCACAATGTATCTCTACTATGTATGATAATACAAGCGATGTATATGTAATGCCAAAAACAACTTTTCAAGACACAATTACAGTTAATAGTTCAAATGCCAAAACAATATCAGGAATAGCTATATTTGGGGTACCTATAGTTATAATTTGTATTGGAATAATAATCTGGTTAAGGAGGAGACATCTATGAGGTTTTACAGGTATGCAATTATTCTTGTAGTTATTGTGGCGTTATTAACAGGAGTATACCTTATAGTTGATAAGACAACTGGCTCAAAAGAAGATACAGAAAAAATTGAACTATTACAAATTGATAGTGAAAAAGTTCAGGGGTTGACCATTAAAAACAGAGAAGGTGAATTTGTTTTTGAAAAGGATGGCAATTCGTGGAACCTTGTTTCAGGAGGAAATTTTAAAGTTGATTTCTTAAAACTTAATAATATAGTTTCAACCATATCTGGACTTTATGCAGAGAGAGTTATTGAAAAGAACGCCAAGGACTTGGAAAAATACGGACTTTCAGAACCTGTAGTTCTTACTTTAAAGACTTCAGATGGTGAGACTAGTGTTGTAGAATTAGGAAACTCTACTATAACCAAAGAAAATTACTATATGAAATTAAGTGGAGACAATACAGTTTACACAATATCATATTATGAAGGTGATATATTAAATGCAAGTAAAACTGACATTAGGAACAAAAATATATTTAATGGCGTAAGATCTGAAATTAAAAAAATTGGATTTGAAAAAGATGGACAATTGGTTGTTATGGCAGAAAAAGAGGATGAAAGGGAATGGAAGATAGTAGAACCCTTTGAGGCTGATGGAAATATTGCTAATGTAACAAATTCCATAGATGCTTTTATAAGAACAACCATACAAGACTTTGTTGAAGAAGATGCAAAGGATTTGAGTGTTTATGGATTGGACAAACCTTTTTATGCTATCGAAACTGAAACTATTGAAGGAGAAAAGATTAAAGTACTTATAGGTAAAGAAAAGGGAATGAACTTTGATACCTATATCAATGAAATATACGCAGTGTTAGAGGGAACTAACGAAGTGTTTTTAATTGACATTGCACCTTTGAGTTTTTTAGAAGAACCTTTGTTTCACTTTGTTAACACTTATGTATATGAAGAAGGTATGGAATTTGTAGAAAAGGCATATGCAGAAGTTGGGGATAAAGAGTTTAACATTGAAATTAAAAGAATTAGTGACGATGAAGGTGAAGAAAAAGAAGAGTATTATGTTGATGGAAAAGAAGTAGCAGTAGATGGAGATTGGAACTTTAAAGAATTGTTTAAAACTCTTGTGGCTATAAAAGTAAAAGAAATAGACCTTGAATCTGAGCCACAGGAAGAACAACCCGAAGTTATAATTACTTTCCACTTAAACAAAGAACCTGGTGAAGTAATAATTGGATTTTTGCCCAAAGATGACAAAAATTATTATACTATGAAAAATGGTGAGTATACAGGTTTAATTGTAGAACAGGAAAGTTTTGATACCATATTAGAAACTTATGAAGTAATGTTAGAATATCTAAAAAACTAAAAATCAATTGTAATTGTAAAGACAACTCCAACATAGAATTATATTGATATAATTCTGTGTGAGGAGTTGTTGTTTTTGTTTGAAGAAGTAAAAAATATTTTTAAAGTAGCAAGCATATACATAGCAACAATTGTAGGAGCAGGTTTTGCATCTGGAAGGGAAATTGTACAGTTCTTTACTTCATATTACAGTGGTGGTTTTTATGGAATTTTTCTTACAGGGGTTCTATTTGCATTTATAGGATATACTGTACTAAATAAAGTATATTTAGGAAGAATTCAAAACTATGAAGAGTTTTTATTCCCAACAGTAGGATGGGCTTTAGGATGGATTATGGAAATAGTAGTAACCCTTTTTATGGCATCTGTCTTTTGCATTATGGTGTCCGGTGTTGGAAGTATAATAGCAGACAAAATAAATATTCCTTTTTATTATGCAATATTATTAGTAGCCTTTATATGCATGATATTTTTTTTTACAGGAGTAAAGGGGATAGTATCACTAAGCACAATAGTTACACCTATTCTTATAATAGGGATTTTGACCATAGGTATTTATATAATACTTAGTAAAGATGCTTCTGTATTTAATATTTCAGGAGGGTTTAAAAACATGACCCATAACTGGGTTTTATCTTCATTTCTTTATACTAGTTACAACAGTATTATTTCAGTTGTTGTTATGTGCAGTTTGCTTCCATATCTAAAAACTAAAAGAATAGCATCCATTGGAGGAATATTAGGAGGAGGTATTCTTTGCATAATAGCCATAGTTTTAAACTATGTTCTCTATATATTTTATCCGTATGTGATGTCTATGGAATTTCCCGTTATTGGAATAGTGGATAGGTACAGTGAGATGATGGGAAGCATATATAGAATTGTACTGCTTCTTGCAATGTTTATTTGTGCAATAACTGCAGGTTATGGTTTTATAGAACGTGTAAGCGGCAAAATTAAATTAAGTAAAAGAATACTAATACCTATAATATGTTGTATTACAATGCCTTTATCTAGTATAGGATTTTCAAGCCTTATTGCAAATATATACTCTGTTTTTGGATATGTAGGAATGTTTATGGTTTTTATAATACTTATAGAAGGAATTAAATTAATTAAAGGAAATAAGAGATTAGGGCAATAAAATTTCAAAATGTTTACAGAGATTGCGACGAGTTATTTGATGTGGTACAATAACTAATAAAAGAAAATTAATAAAAAAATGTGCTAACAAAAGAAATGATACAAAAGATAAGCAGGGGTGAATTATTTTGGATATCCCTAGAAGAGATATTAAACC
>DUVG01000200.1 GCA_012841175.1 Clostridium sp. | reverse complement strand
TGGAGAGAATGGTAAAGGAATATAACAGAAGAAGAAAAGTTCTTCTAAAAGGTTTTAGGGAAGCAGGACTTGAGTGTTTTGAAGCACTAGGAGCTTTTTACCTATTTCCATGTATAAAGTCAACTGGTATGACTTCTTCTGAATTTTGTGAAAAACTTCTTATGCAGGAAAAGGTGGCTGTTGTTCCCGGAGATGCTTTTGGTGAATGTGGAGAAGGATTTGTCCGAGTTTGTTATTCAAGATCTATGGATGATATTATTGAAGCTGTAAACAGGATAAAAAGGTTTGTGGAAAAAAATAAAAAATAGGTATAAAGGGTAAAAAAAAATCGTACTACATTTTTTATAGTACGAATAAGTAATAATTATATATATATAAATTTGTGCAGGATGACTTTTATAAGGAACGCAAAGGATATAATTTGCGCTCATTAGCTATTTAGATTACTATAATACATGTGCTTCCATTTAATATTATGAAGCATATATATTTAGCTTTAATTGTTGTAACATGTAGTTAGCAATTAGTTTGTCAAGTTCTTGACTTGTGGTTAAAATTTTAATTTTATCCCCAGAGTCAAGAACAGAGTGTAATTTTTCCCTAAGGGATTCAATGTTGCTCAAAACATCGCCTCCAATTTTATAAATTTTTATAATAATAAATCAATAAATAATTGATTTAATTAAGAACTTAATAAATGTAATATTTTAAAAACTTAAATTAAAACTTGTTTAGTAACAAAAAAATTGGTAAAATAGATCTTGTTAAGCAGTTCTTTTACTCATACTTTATTTTACAGCAACAATCTGTTGCTGTCAATAATAATTCGAAAAAAATGCAAACAATTTGTTGCTTGATATAAAAATATTAAAGAATGGTGTCAAATTGTAGTAAGGTGGTATTTTAATGGCTTTCTCAACAATGATAAAACAATTAAGAGAAGAAAAGGGTCTCTCTCAAAAAGATGTAGCAGAATATCTTGGAATTACTCGCCAGGCAATTGCGTCATATGAATTAGCTAAAAGGGAGCCAGATTATGAAATACTCTATAAATTAGCTGATTTTTTTGGTGTGTCTGCTGACTATTTGTTAGGACGATCTAGTTGTAGAGACAAAAATGCTGTAACTGTTGGAAAAAATATTGATTTAATAAAGGGAGAACGTACATATGAGGAATTATCTCAGGATATTAGTCAAAAGCTAGGGACTTTGATATTTCCAGAAATGTTAGAATTGTATGCAAAAGGCGAGAGGATGCCTTTTATTGGTACAATTAAAATTTTGGCTAAGTATGCACATGTCAGAGATAGTTTCTTTTACAGACCCAATACCCTTGAAAGCTATGAAAAAGAGAAAAAACTTTATTCTATTGAAGTTAGTCAAGAGAAGTTAGTAGAGACAAGCGAACAGACGGGATTTATACTTGATCATGTTGAGGATAAAGAACTAATAGTGTGGTTAACTAAAGAAACCAGCCTTCCTTACATAATGCTTGCAAAACAAATTGAAGAATCAGGTTTGGCACCAGAAGCATTGAAGCCACTTATAGATAGTATAAGTATTTCCCATAAAAATAATAAGTAAATATGTTTTATATATCCCACATAGACATTTATTTATTAATGTTGTAGAATTGGAAGTGTATTTTAGATATTAGAGGAGTTGATGTAAAAATGTTGCAAATTGAAGAAATTAAACTGGAACTTCAAAATTATAAAAACAAATTAGAAGAAATGGGGGCTTCACTTTGACATCGTCAGTAAAAGCAACGAAATAGAAGAACTTGAACAAAAGACAACAGAGTCTGATTTTTGGAATGACCCTCAAAAATCCCAAGATATTTTGCAAAAATTAAAGACATTAAAAAATCAATTAGAAAAATTCAATAAGATTTCTTCTAAAAGGGATGATTTGTATACTTTATGTGAGCTGGCTATTGAAGAAGAGGATGAAAGTATTATAAGTGAAATAGAAAAGGATTTTAAGGAATTTAAAAAAGATTATGAAGACCTAAGACTACAAACTCTTTTAACAGGTCCTTATGATAAAAATAATGCAATATTGACTTTGCATGCTGGTGCAGGAGGAACAGAAGCCCAAGACTGGGCTCAGATGCTTCTTAGAATGTATACCAGATGGGCTGAGAGAAAAGGTTTTAAAGTGAGTATACTTGATTATCTTGATGGGGATGAAGCAGGAATAAAGAGTGTTACAATACAAGTTGAAGGTGAAAATGCCTATGGATATTTAAAAGCAGAAAAAGGAGTGCATCGTCTTGTCAGAATTTCGCCTTTTGATGCAGGGGGAAGACGGCACACTTCTTTTGCGTCCTTAGATGTTATGCCAGAATTAAGTGATGAGGTAGAAGTGGAGATCAATCCTGAAGACCTTAGGATAGATACCTATCGTTCTAGTGGTGCAGGAGGTCAGCATGTTAATAAAACTGAATCAGCAGTAAGGATAACTCACTTGCCTACAGGTGTTGTGGTTTCCTGTCAAAATGAGCGTTCCCAGCATCAAAACAAAGATACTGCTATGCGAATGTTAAAGTCAAAACTTATGGTACTTAAAGAGAGGGAACAAAAAGAAAAGATTGAAGACCTTAAAGGTGTACAGTTAGAAATAGCTTGGGGCAGTCAGATAAGGTCATATGTATTTTGTCCGTATACAATGGTTAAAGACCACCGAACCAATTATGAAGAAGGTAATGTTGATTCTATAATGGATGGAGAACTTGATGGAATGATAAATTCTTATCTTAGCAGTATTGCCGGGAAATAATTTTTATAAAATAATGAGTTAAGGTTTTAGCAGAAAATAGGAAAAATTTTTTACTAAAACCTTAACTTTTACAAATTAATTTTGTCGGGAACCAAAATTAACTTTTATAACATAGGGAAATATTTCCGGGTTTTGTGCAAATATAAATATAGCTGGATAGATTAAAATATCATTTTTATGGTTTAAGATAGCTGGGCGAGTAAGTAATGCATTTGCACACAAAACTTTTCGAAAATCATTTTTAGTAAAAACTGTATCTTTTTCAACGCTTGCCAAATACATTGTATTTCTTTCAATATCAAAGGATTGTGTAATTATATCTAATATATACATAAGCCTATTGTCAGTATAATCTGTACCTGATGCTAAAAAATCATTAATAGAAATAAATAATGAGTATATTTTATTACAATGTATTATGTCCACTGAATAGGCCAATCTGTACCTATCCCTTTGATCAAGATAATTTATTAATTTATAAATATAAAGAACATCATTTTCTTCTTTAAAGCTGGTATTTAATATTTTGTGCGGTGTTTTAGAATAAGGAATATTGTAGTCTTTAAAATATTCTTTTAAAGAGGTATCATTTTTTGCAATAAATTTAAACAAATGCTCTTTTGAAAGAGTTGGATAAGGGGTATATTCCCCTACCAAAACATCAAGAGATGTTGAGTATTCAGGGCTGCTTACATAAAATATAGTGGAATTTGTTGTTTTTGATTCATTAGTAATAGTCCAACTAACAGGATAGAGAAAAGAATACTCATTTGAATTATTGGTGGATTTATCAAATGCTATATTTTCATTATAAGCATCTACAGTATTAGATTTAGTAAATTCAAGGGATGAAATAATTTTTTTAAAGATATTAAGTATAGTAGTAGATGCTTCTTCAAAATGGCTGTTTAAAGAGATTGTAAAGAGTTTTAAATTATAAACAATGTAAACTTGTGTTACATATAATATACCAGAATCCTTTTCTATTTTATATTTCAAAAAGTCATAATATTCATTGGAGATATTAGCCTTTCCACCACCTAATATTATTAGCTTATCATTATATAAAGATTTTAACTGTTCTTTTTTGTCTATTACATATGTATCAGGAGAATCTAAAGTTTCAACAGTAATTGAGTAGTGAGTATTATAGTTTATTTTAAAGCTTACATAATCTAGACTACTAACCATGCTATTTTGAAGGTAAGGTATAAAGGTGGAAGGATGAGAAAGTTTATAATTTTGTTTCTCATTTATATATTCAACAAATTCCACATCTATTTTATCAAAATCAGGATAAATACCTTGATTTGCCCTGTCTATTAATTCTTTATCTAAAAATATATTCAATGTATTATTGATGTTTTTAGAATTTGGAATAGATAGACCCTGTAATAATAGGCTTATTCTATTAATATTATCCTCGGTAAGAAAACCTTTTTTTCCTGTAATATTAATAGAATAAATGGTCATGTTTAAAGATGAGGGGATTGTTATATTCACACTTGTTTCTTCTAAAACTGACTGTTTATCCTTTTCAATAGTATTAAAAAGAATTATATTTGAGTTTTCTTCAAACAGTGTTTGATGTTCTTCTTTAAATATTTTTATATAAGTTTCAGGTGAAGAATTTATTTGGTTAGTGAAATAAAAGTTATTTTCACTATGTTCAACCAGAGCTTTGAAATGGCTTATTTTATATTCAAATATTTTATAGAAAATTTGTTGGTTGGAAGATGTGGTATCTCCAATGATTTGACGCATGTTGTTTAAAGCTTGATTATTAATTACATCAGAACTTATAAAAAAGGTAAATTCACCTTTTTTATCTACCAGTGCTATTGAATTGTCATTGTTGGTATATTCTTTACCATACAAATAAAAGCCCCTATCTTCCAAAGTAGAAAATGAGAAATTTTTGTTGTTATGACACAAACTTCCGTTACTAGCATATGTAAAATTAAACAAGAGACATAAAAACACTAAAAGTATTAAAAAAAACACTTGCATTTTTTTCATAGTAAATCTCAATCCTTTAAACTATAATTGTTTTTAAGATTTTTATTGTGGTATCTAAGTATTATGTTATCAAAAGAAAAAGATACAAGCAATAAATGTTACTTTATCGTAAAGCAATTGAAATAGAAATATTATATAACATATGATATTATTTAAATTAACCACAGGTAAATTTTATCTTTTTTATATACTAAAATTATAGCTGTAAGAAAGGTGGCTTTTTAAGTTGAATATAGGAATAATAGGTGCAGGTAAAGTGGGGCATGCCTTGGCCTTAGCATTTTATAATGAAAATATTAATGTTTCAGGAATATATAGCAAAAGTAATGAGTCAGCACTTTTATTAAATAGAAAAATTTCGGCTGATTTTCCTAACGATCTTGTTGAAACGGTAAAACAATCGGATGTTGTGTTTTTATCTGTATCTGACAATAGCATTAGAAGTGTTGCACAAGAGATTGCATCAAAGGTTTCAAAAAAGTTTATAGAAAATAAGGTTTTCTTTCATTTAAGCGGTGCATTAACTTCAGATGAATTAAGTGCTCTAAAGGATTTAGGAGGTTATCTGGCATCACTTCACCCAGCTCAAACTTTTGCAGAAAAAGAAGATGGATGGAAAAAACTTTACAATATATATTTTGGATTTGAAGGATGCAATATTTCTAAAGAATATGCAAAGACTATTGTTGAACGTTTTAATGGTACAATGATTTGCATAAAAAAACAAGATAAGACCCTTTATCATGCTGCAGCATGTATTATTTCAAATTATACCGTTACTCTTTCTTATATAGCAAGTGAAATATTAACTGGTTTAGGTTTTGAAAAAGAGGCATCTAGAAAAGTATTTCTTCCTCTTATAAAAGGTACGGTAGAAAACTTAGAAAATCGTAGCATTTTAGATTCTATTACAGGTCCCATAGAAAGAGGGGATGATAAAATTATTGCACAGCATATTGAAAAACTAGAGTCTTTAGACAAAGACCTTTTAGATATATATAAAATGCTAGGAGAAAAAACTCTAAAGATGGTTGCGGAGAAAAGAACACTAACAAAAGAAAAAGAAATGAAAATAGCAAAAGTTTTAAAAGGGGAAGCTTAAAAATATAATTTCAATACATGGAGTTGTTTAAAATATGGATATAGAATATTTAAGAAAACTTTTAGAAAATGTTAAAAAGGGAAGTGTAAGTATTGATGATGCACTTGTTGATCTAAAAAAACTACCATTTGAAGATATGGGTTTTGCGAAAGTAGACCATCATAGAAATATTAGAAATGGCTATCCGGAAGTGATTTATTCTGAGGGCAAAACTATAGAACAAATAAAAGAAATTGTTAAAAAGCTAACTGAAAAAAATAATAATATTATGGCAACAAGGGCAGATTATAAAGTTTATCAAGGCATAAAAGAGATTGCCCAGGATGTGGTATATTATGAAATGGCAAGGATAGTGGTGGTTAAAAAAAGAGAGATTTTAAAGAGTGAAAAAATTATTGCAGTTGTTTCAGCAGGAACTTGTGATATTCCAGTAGCAGAAGAGGCAGCAATTACATGTGAGATTATGGGAAATATTGTTGAAAGAGTTTATGATGTAGGTGTTGCAGGTATTCATAGGCTTTTTGCAAAGTCTGATGTGATAATGAGGGCAAATGTTTTAGTGGTTGTTGCAGGCATGGAAGGGGCTCTTGCTAGTGTGGTAAGTGGACTTGTAGACAGACCTGTTATTGCAGTTCCCACCAGTGTTGGATACGGAGCAAGTTTTAAAGGATTATCTGCTCTTCTTACTATGTTAAATAGCTGTGCAACAGGTATCGGGGTTGTTAATATAGATAATGGATTTGGTGCAGGTTATTTAGCAGCTATGATAAACAGGGAATAATTTTAAATTTAGAAAGGATTGAGAGTATTTGAGAGCACTATATTTTGATTGTTTTTCAGGAGTTAGTGGGGATATGATGCTTGGTGCCCTTTTAGATTTAGGAATAGATGAGAAAAAATTTATAGAAGAACTTAATAAGTTAAATTTATCAGGTTATAAAATTGTTATAGAAAAGAAAGTTAAAGATTCAATTGCAGTAACAGATGTTAATGTGATTGTTGAAGGAATTGAGGATCATAACCACCACCATGATCACGACCACCACCATGATCACAATCACCACCACCATCCATCACGTAATTTAAAAGATATTGAAAAAATTATTAATGAAAGCAATTTAAAATCCAACGTAAAAGAATTTGGAATAAAGGTTTTTAAAGAAATTGCAAAGGCAGAAGCAAGGGTTCACAACAAAGAAATAAATGAAATTCACTTTCATGAGGTGGGAGCTGTTGATTCAATTGTAGATATAATGGGAGTGGCTATTTGCATAGACCTTCTTTTGGTGGATAAAATATACTCATCTCCTCTTCGTGATGGAAATGGTTTTATAAAATGTCAGCATGGAATGTTGCCAGTTCCCGTTCCAGCAGTTATGGAAATGCTAAAGATGAGCAAAATACCGTACATAACAGAGGATGTTAATACCGAATTGGTAACTCCAACAGGAATAGCACTTATAAAATGTTTGTGCTCAGAATATGGGGTTATGCCTCCTATGAAAATAAAAAAGGTGGGCTATGGGGCAGGAAAGAGGGAAATTGGAAGATTTAACGGTTTAAGATGTGTGTTAGGTACACTAGCTGACGAATTAAAAAAAGATGATGAAATATATGTTTTAGAGACAAATATTGATGATATGAATCCTGAACTTTTAGGATATGTAATGGAAGTACTTTTAGAAAGAGGAGCACTAGAGGTTTTTTATACTCCTATTTATATGAAAAAAAACAGGCCTGCAGTGGTGCTTACTGTACTTACTAATGAAGAAATGCAAGATGAACTTTCTAAAATAATACTAAGGGAAACTTCAACTCTTGGAATCAGGAAAACTATTTGTAAAAGACAAACCTTAAATAGAGAAGAAAAAAGTGTAATGACTAAATACGGGGAAATAAAAGTCAAAATATCTTTGGCGGAGGGTTTAAAAAAAGTCAGCCCAGAGTATGAAGACTGTAAAAGATTGGCCAAAGAGAGAAACATTCCTCTATGGAAAGTATATGATGAGGTGAAAAATGCTATACAATAAATTTTCACAATATTTAAAAAAAAGATATACTACAAAGGTTTATAAATTGCCTTTAAATTTACCAGTTACCTGTCCAAATAGAGATGGAAAAATAAGTAAGGTAGGTTGTGTTTTTTGTGGAGAAGAGGGGGCTGGTTTTGAAAATTTACCCAACTATCTTTCAGTTAGAGAACAACTCTCCCAAAACTCAAAATACATAGGAAAGAACTATAAATCAGAAAAGTTTATAGCATATTTTCAAAACTACTCAAATACATATCTTCCTTTAGAAGATTTTAAAAGATATATTGATGAGGCCTGTGTAGATGATGTAGTAGCCATATACATATCAACTCGTCCAGATTGCATATGGAAAGATTATCTTTTATATTTAAAAAATATAAAAGTCACAAAGGGAATAGATATTGTTATTGAACTTGGTTTACAGACAGTTAATTATCATACATTAAAAAAACTAAACAGAGGACATCTTTTAGCTGAATTTATACATGCAGTGCTTTTAATAAAGTCATATGGGTTGGAGACTTGTGCTCACTATATTCTTGATATCCCCATGGATTCTCTAGATGATACAATAGAAGGAGCTAGAATATTGTCTGCCCTTGGGGTAGAGCAAGTTAAATGCCATTCCCTGTATATTTTAAAAGATACTCCTTTAGGAAAAATGTATCAAAAGGGGGAAATTACACCTGTTGGCATGGAGGAATACATTGAAAGAGCTATATCCTTTCTAGAATACTTAAATCCCAATATAGTTGTCCAAAGGCTTATTGGACGAGCACCAAAGGAACGAAGCCTATTTTGTAACTGGGGAAAAAGCTGGTGGAAAATCCAAGAGCTTTTAGAAAAAAAGATGGAAGAAGAAAGCAGGTTTCAAGGCAAAAAGTACAATTATCTTAGTTGTGGCTTTTTAGATAATTGTTAATTGCTTCTGCTGCTTTCTTACCTGCACCCATTGCCAAAATAACTGTTGCAGCACCAGTTACTATATCACCGCCAGCAAAAACTCCTTTTTTACTTGTAGCTCCAGTGCTTTCATCAATGATAATTCCACCCCATTTTTTTGTTTTTAATTCTTTTGTACTAGAGGATATAAGGGGATTAGGCCCTTGTCCGATTGCAATAATTACGCTGTCTACATCAATAATATGCTCAGTTCCCTCTTTTGCAATAGGTTTTCTTCTGCCTGATGAATCTGGTTCACCTAACTCCATTTCTATGCACTCTATTCCTTTAACCCAACCATCATCTGTACCTATAATTTTAGTGGGATTTTCTAAAAATCTAAATACAATTCCTTCTTCCTTTGCATGGTTTACTTCTTCTAACCTTGCAGGTATTTCCTCCTCAGAACGTCTGTATATAATATATACATTTTCAGCTCCTAGTCTTTTAGCACTTCTTGCTGCATCCATTGCAACATTTCCGCCTCCCACAACTGCAACGTTATTGCCAACATATACGGGAGTGTCATAATCAGGAAACTTATAAGCTTTCATAAGGTTTACCCTTGTAAGAAATTCATTTGATGAATATACTCCATTAAGGTTTTCACCAGGTATTCCCAAAAACTTAGGAAGTCCTGCACCAGAACCTATAAATATAGCATCATAGCCCTCAGCCATCAATTCATCTAAAGAAAAAACTTTTCCAATAACCATGTTGGTTTTTATTTCTACTCCCATTTCTTTAAGGGAGTCTATTTCTTTTTTTACTATGCTTTTAGGTAGTCTAAACTCAGGAATACCATATACTAATACACCACCAGGCACATGAAATGCTTCAAAAATGGTAATGCTATATCCCATTTTAGCTAAGTCACCAGCACATGCAAGACTAGCAGGTCCTGAACCTATTATTGCTACTTTTTTATTGATTTTCTCTGGTGCATCCAATTTAGAATGTACATTGTTTATATACCAATCAGCGACAAAACGCTCTAGTCTGCCAATAGCCACTGGTTCACCTTTTTTTCCTCGTACACAAACTTTTTCACATTGGCTCTCTTGAGGGCATACTCTGCCACATATAGCAGGCAGACTATTAGTTTCTTTTATTTTTTCATATGCTTCCTGAAATTTCTTATCAGCTACAAGCTTTATGAATTCAGGAATTTTTACATTTACAGGACAGCCGGATACACAAGGTTTGTGTTTACATTGAAGGCATCTTTGTGCTTCTTCTACAGCCATTTTCTCAGTATAGCCTAAGGCAACCTCTAAAAAGTTTTTATTTCTTTCATTAGGAGCTTGTTCAGGCATAGGAACTTTTTTAGGTGACATATTAGGCATGATCATCACCTCCAAGCTTACATTTGTGTTGTTTAGCAGCTTTTGTTTCAAGTTTTTTGTACATATTTTGTCTTTGCATAGCTTCGTCAAAATCAACTTTATGTCCGTCAAAATCAGGACCATCTACACATGCAAACTTTATTTCTCCGCCAACTGTTACTCGGCAGCCACCACACATTCCAGTTCCGTCAATCATAATAGGATTCATGCTTACAATTGTTTTTATATTATATGGTTTTGTAAGGTTACTCACAGTTTTCATCATTATCAAAGGACCCATTGCAATTACAAGGTCATATTCATTGCCTTCTTCAATTAATTTTTTTAGTATATCTGTTACAAAACCTTTTGTTCCATTTGAACCATCATCAGTAGTAACAAACACTTTATCACTTACAGCATTCATTTCTTCTTCAAGTATTACAAGGTCTTTATTTCTAAAGCCAATGATGGAATGAACCTCTGTTCCTAGGGAGTTTAATTTTTTTGCCTGAGGATATGCGATTGCAGCACCAAGTCCACCACCTATAACAGCAGCTTTTTTTACATTGCCAAAGTCAGAAGCAACACCTAAAGGGCCTACAAAGTCAAGTAGAAAATCTCCTTCATTTAATGCCCCTAATTCCTTTGTGGTTTTGCCTACTTCTTGAAATATTATTGTTACAGTTCCCTTTTCACCATCAAAATCTGCAATTGTTAAGGGAACTCTTTCGCTATTTTCATTAATTCTAAAAATAATAAATTGTCCAGGCTCAGCTTTTTTTGCAATATGTGGAGCATATATATCCATTAATTTTACTTGAGAATTCAAAATTCTTTTTTTTACAATTTCAAACATTATTTATCCCCTTTACAAAAGTGTTGTTATAATCATTCTAATTATTATATTAGTTTTAGTCAATTAGTATACAAATATTTATGATAGTACTGTAATTATGTTCTTAATCTATCATATTTAAAAAAATAAATAAAAAACTATAGACAAAAGAACATATGTTTGGTATAATTTAAATATAGTAATTTTGTAAGAGGGTGGTATTATGAACAAAGTAATTTTAATGGGGAGACTAACTAAAGATCCTGAAATGAGGTATACTAATGTAAGCAATATACCTGTATGTCACTTTACCTTAGCTGTTGACAGAAGATTTCAAAAGCAAGGTGAAGATAGGCAGGCAGATTTTATACCTATAGTTTCTTGGGACAAATTAGCAGAATTTTGTTCTAAATATTTTGTTAAGGGACAGCAAGTTGCAGTAACAGGAAGGCTTCAAGTGAGAACTTGGGATGATAATGAGGGGAAGAGACATTATGTAACTGAAGTTGTTGCAGAAGAGGCATATTTTGCAGATAGCAAAAGAGAATCAAATGCAGACAATGTTTCTAATAACTATGTAGCCGAAAACAATGGTATTAGTGATGAAATAGATGATGATTTACCATTTTAATCCAATAGTTAAAAAAACTTATTTTCTCTAGTATGATGGAATTGGGATACATTTTGTTTTAATTTAAAAAAGGATATTGCTAGCTTAAGGTGGAATATGTTTCTATCTTAAGCTAGTATGTTGTTAAAAAGAGTATTTTATGTATATCAAATTATATATCGAAAAACAGCAAAATAACAGTTGACACGAATTTGAAGAATAATATATAATATAAGGTGTGCTATATTTTAGTTGTTTCCATTTTAATCCACAATATAGGATGTAGTTCAGCTATAGCACAATTGTTGCCATCGGAGGGAGGGAAATACATGTCTGAAATTAGAGTTAAAGAAAATGAGTCTCTTGATAGTGCTCTAAAAAGATTTAAGAGACAATGCGCTAAGGCAGGCGTATTAGCAGAAGTAAGAAAAAGGGAGCACTATGAGAAGCCAAGTGTAAAGAAAAAGAAAAAATCTGAAGCAGCAAGAAAAAGAAAATTTAAGTAAGAAAGAAACTGTATTTCTAAGGGAATATCTTTTAAGTGTCATGAATCAATATGATTGTCTGGCAAGTCGGAAGTGCTTCAGGTAAGAAGATATGAAAACCCTTGATGATGGTGTAATGATTTAATATTATAATTAAGTAAGAGGTAATGATGAGGGGGGTCTTCTGGGAAAGGCGAAGTCTGGAAGGTAAAGTTTTAAAATATCTTCCATTTAACAAATGACAAATATGAAAGGTACTTCCGAATGGTAAACACGGAAAGGTAGATTGTAAGGAATTCTAAAATAAATATAAAAAAAGCTCGATGAAAGTCGAGCTTTTTATAATTATTCAGAGTCTATCTCTTTCTAAAATTATAGAGTGTACTGTGAGGTTATAAAGTGAAGGGGTTTATTTCGAGGTGATATAGTGAAAATAAAAAGGGTATGGAATACAAGCTATGTTCCTATTAAAAAGGCTGAAAAATTAGCCTCTGATGCTGGGATTTCAACTTTTCTTGCAAAGATTTTTTTAAGTAGAGAGATGGATAATGTTGAAATTATAAATAAATTTTTAAATTCAACATTAGATGATTTAAATGACCCTTTTCTTTTAAAAGATATGAATATTGCTGTAAAGAGAGTAGCTAAAGCTATAGAAAAGAAAGAAAAAATATTGATTTATGGGGATTATGATGTAGATGGTGTTACTAGCACCTCTATTTTATATAAGTTTTTAAAATCACAAAATGGGAATGTGTATTATTATATTCCTAACAGGTTTGAAGAGGGATATGGATTTTGTCAAAGTTCGGTTGAAAAAATTATAGATATGCAAGTAGATTTGGTTGTTACTGTGGACTGTGGTACCACTGCCATAGAAGAAGCCAAGATATTGATGGAAAAAGGAATAGATATGGTGGTTACAGATCACCACGAATGCAAAGAGGAACTTCCTGTTGTAAAGGCTTTAGTGAATCCTCAAAGACCAGATTGTTTATATCCTGACAAGAACTTATCTGGAGTTGGGGTTGCTTTCAAACTTATAAAAGCACTTTCTTTAGAAATGGATGTAGAAATTAAACAATCAGAATTTTTGGATTTGGTAGCCCTTGGAACCATTGCAGATGTGATGCCTTTAACTGGTGAAAATAGAATTTTGGTTAAGTTTGGACTAGAAGAGATAAATAACACATCAAATTTGGGACTTAGATATCTTATGAAAGATGGAAAGATTTTTGGAAAAAAGATTACCTCTATAGATATAGGATATATAATAGCTCCAAGGCTTAATGCTGCAGGAAGAATTAAAGATGCAGCAATGGCGGTAGAACTTTTGACAACTGACGATGAAACTACAGCCAAAGAAATTGCCTCTGAATTAAGTGAACAAAATAAGCAAAGACAAAGAATAGAAGCAGAGATTTTTGAAGAAGTGATAAGTAAAATTGAAAAAGAATCTTATATAAAAAAAAGCAGCATTATGGTGGTAGCGGGAAAGGATTGGCATCAAGGCGTTATAGGGATAGTTGCATCTAAAATTGTGGAGAAATATAACAAACCATGTATATTAATTAGTGTATCTGATGGAATAGGAAAGGGCTCGGGAAGAAGTATAGAAGGTTTAAATTTGTTTAATGCTATAACCTATTGCCAAAGGGTTTTGGAGAAATTTGGAGGTCATGAAATGGCAGTAGGTTTGACTTTGAAAGAAGAAAAAATTCATGATTTTAATAAACTTATAAATGAGTATGCCAGTACTTTTAGTGATGAATGTGAATATACTCAAAAAATAAATATAGATACCAAAATAGAATTAGAAGAGATTACCTTAGAAAATGCACGTGAGTTAAATTTTTTAGAGCCTTTTGGCACTGATAACCCAGAACCTTTGTTTAAACTTGAAAATGCAAAAATTAGTGATATAAGTACAGTGGGGAGTGACAATAGCCACTTAAAGCTAAAAATAGAAAATGATAGTTATAAGTTAGATGCAATTGCTTTTAAAAAAGGAGATTTAGCAAAGGTATATAAAAAATCAGATGTATTGGATATTGTGTGTACATTAGATATAAATAGTTGGAATGGAAGTGAAAGTGTACAACTAAAAGTGAGAGATATAAAGCCGGCATTTGAAATTATATTAAATAATAAGTTCTTTTTTAGCCTTGATAAATCCTTAAATTTTGAAGAAAATACAACAGAAGGAAATAGTATTGAGAAAATTTCTTCAATTGGAGGGAATAAAAATTTAAAAGAATATATATATATTTACAATTTACAAAATAAAAGAATTGTAATAATGTTAAATTCAATTGATACAGTAAAAGAAATTATGAATTTAGTTAAAGATTGTGCTTTTGAATTTAATTTGAAATACTCTATGAGTTTTTCGGAAGTAAAAATGAATAACTCTAATTTATATATATTAGTAAACCCTGACCCTTATAGACTGAATTTATCAAAATTTGATAAAGTGATAGTATATGGAGATTGGTTTTGTGAGAAATATTTAAATAAAGTTTTAAATAGTATTGATTTAAGTAAAATTTATATTTATAATAAAATAAATTTCAATTTTAACAAAGAAAGCATTGTTCCTAGCAGGCAGGATATGGTTTTTGTATACAAACACTTGAAAGCAAATTACGATAAAAGCTTTATTTTAGATAATTTATTTGCTTTTTCAGATTATATATCAAAAGAATATGGCATCAATATGAATTATTTTAAAGCAAAAAAAGTTATTCAAATTTTTAGCGAATTATCCTTCTTAAAAAGTGAATTGTACGGTAAGTATGGAGTGATTATAGATATGTTAGATACTCATAAACAAAAAAGAAATATTGAAGATTCATTTCTTTACAAAAGCTTAAATGATCTTAATTTTTAAATATACTTTGTTTTCAAAATAAAAAATATGATAAAATATGATATTATGTATTTAAGTTTTAGGAGTGTTATAATGAATTTACCAGGAGGGGAATTATGGATTTAAAATCAAAATTACGTCAAGTTATGAACTTTCCTAAGGAAGGTATTAACTATATTGATATTACAACAGTATTGCAAGATTCAGAAGCTTTAAAAGAATGTATTGATAAAATGAAAGATGGAATAAAAAGTTTTGGGGAATTTGATATTATTGTGGGACCTGAATCAAGGGGATTTATTTTCGGAACCCCTTTGGCATATTTAATTGGAAAAGGATTTGTACCCATAAGAAAAAAAGGTAAGCTTCCTTATAAAACCATATCAGTAGAATACCAGTTAGAATATGGTACTGATATTTTAGAAATACATAGCGATGCAATAAAGAAAGGTCAAAAGGTTGTTATTGTTGATGACTTGCTTGCTACTGGTGGAACTACAGAAGCTAACATAAAACTTGTTGAACAACTAGGTGGAGAAGTGGTGGGAATTATGTATTTTGTAGAGCTGGAGTTTTTAAATGGCAGAAATAAATTACAAGACTATAATGTGAAATCAATAGTACAGTTTTAGTGGTGTTAAAGTTTTTTTGGAGGAATTTTAATGTGTGATGATTATAATAGATTAGTAGAAAAAATAAAAAAATATAATTCTAATTGTGATTTTGAATTACTTAAAAAATCATATATTTTTTCAAAGAAAGCACATGAGGGCCAAAATAGAGTGTCGGGAGAGCCATTTTTCACACATCCTCTAGAGGTAGCTTTTATTTTAGCAGAACTTGAGCTCGATTGTACTTCTATTGTTGCTGGAATTCTTCACGATACCATTGAAGATACTGCCTATACTTATGAAGAAATTAAAGAAATGTTTGGTCAGGAAGTGGCGGATTTAGTAGATGGTGTTACCAAGTTAGGAAAAATTCCTTATACTACAAAGCAAGAACGACAAGCTGAGAATTTAAGAAAAATGTTTCTTGCCATGGCAAAAGATATAAGAGTTATTCTCATTAAACTTGCTGACCGGCTTCACAATATGCGAACATTAAAATATATGAAAGCTGAGAAACAAGCTGAAAAAGCAAAGGAAACTTTAGAAATTTATGCTCCATTAGCCCATAGGTTGGGGATTTCCAAAATTAAATGGGAACTTGAAGATATTTGTTTAAGATATATAGATCCAAAGGGTTATTACGAACTGGTAGAAAAAATCGCCAAAAGAAGAAATGAAAGAGAAGATTATATAGAAAATATTTTAAGAACTTTAAAAGAAAAAACAGAAGAAATTAAAGTTGAATCACATCTTGATGGAAGACCTAAGCACTTTTATAGTATATACAGAAAAATGGTTAGACAGAATAAAACATTAGAAGAGATATATGATCTTTTTGCTGTTAGAGTCATTGTAGATAGTGTAAAAGATTGCTATGCAGTGTTGGGTCTTGTTCATGAAATTTTCAAACCTATGCCTAGAAGGTTTAAGGATTATATTGCAATGCCTAAACCTAATATGTATCAGTCTTTGCATACAACGGTTATAGGTCCTGAAGGAGTACCTTTTGAAATTCAAATAAGAACTTGGGAAATGCATAGAGTAGCAGAAGTAGGAATAGCAGCCCATTGGAAGTACAAAGAGGGAGGAAATTCTGCCAGCAGTTCTGATAAAAAACTTGCGTGGCTAAGACAACTTTTAGAATGGCAAAAGGATATGCGAGATGCAGATGAATTTATGGAGACTCTAAAGGTAGATCTTTTTACAGATGAAGTTTTTGTTTTTACTCCTAAAGGTGATGTTATAAATCTTCCGGCTGGTTCAACTCCTATTGACTTTGCATATTCAATTCATAGTGCAATTGGGAATAAAATGTCAGGGGCGAGAGTAAACAGTAAGATAACACCTATTGAATATGAATTAAAAAATGGAGATATAGTAGAAATTTTAACATCTTCTAATGTTCATGGTCCAAGTAGAGATTGGCTTAAAATTGTTAAAAGTTCACAAGCACGTAATAAAATTAATCAGTGGTTTAAAAAAGAAAAAAGAGAAGAAAATATTATTAGAGGTAAGGAAATGATTGAAAAAGAGTTGAAAAAACAATCACTTACCTTTAGCCAATTGTTTAAACCTGAATGGGTTGAAATTGTACTTAGGAAATATACATTTCTTTCTCTAGAGGATATTTATGCAGCTATAGGTTATGGAACATTAACTGCAAATAAAGTAATTTCAAGACTTAGAGAAGAGTATAGAAAAACCATTAGAGCAGAAGACCTTGCAGAAAATATTGCCCAAACAGCAAAGAAAACTAAGGAGCAAGAACGCAAAAGAAAACCACCTGAAAATGGTGTTATAGTAAAAGGTATAGAAAATTGTCTAGTTAGAATATCTAAATGTTGTAATCCAGTTCCAGGAGATGATATAGTTGGATATATTACAAGGGGAAGAGGGGTATCTGTTCACAGGAAAGATTGCCTTAATGTGACTAATACCATAGATGGCGACAACAGGCTTATTGAAGTTTCTTGGTATACTGCAAAGAATGTATCTTACAATGCAAATATTACAGTTATGGCTAATGACAGAACAGCCCTTTTAATGGAGATAACAAATGTTATTGGAGAATCAAAAATTCCTCTAAAGGCTATAAATGCAAGAACTACCAAAGAGCAAATTGCAATTATGAGTCTTACATTAGAGATAACAAATACAGAGCAGCTTGAAAAAATAATTAAAAAATTAAGAAGAGTTGAATCAGTTTTTGAAGTAACAAGAGGTAAGAACTGACAGTAAGGAGAGGTAATATGCGTGCAGTAGTGCAGAGAGTGACTTTTTCTAAAGTTAGTGTAGAAAACGAGATAGTTGGTAAAATTAATAAAGGTCTCAATGTTCTTTTAGGTATAGGTAAAGAAGATGGACAAAAAGATATTGAGTATTTAGCAGATAAAATAGTAAATTTGCGTATTTTTGAAGATGAAAATGGGAAAATGAATGTTTCATTAAAAGATATAAATGGTCAGCTGCTTGTTATATCACAATTTACATTGTATGGAGATTGTAGAAAAGGAAAGAGACCAGGATTTGACAAA
The DNA here is from genome assembly GCA_012841175.1 of Clostridium sp. Taxonomy (GTDB): domain Bacteria; phylum Bacillota; class Clostridia; order Acetivibrionales; family Acetivibrionaceae; genus Herbivorax. The sequence goes on along the minus strand of DUVG01000200.1, from coordinate 7,889 downwards.
GCTGCAAGGCCAGAGGATGCAGAAAAGATTTATAATCAGTTTATAGAGGAGTGCCAAAAACATGGCGTGAAGGTTGAAACAGGAAAATTTCAGACGATGATGTCTGTGGAAATACATAATGACGGTCCAGTTACTATACTTTTAGACAGCAAAAAAGAATTTTGAGTTTAGAGGGAGGTTTTTTTATGTTGATTGAATGTTTGCCTACAGGAATGTTTGATTCTAATTGTTATATTGTCTATAATAACAACGAAGGAATCATTATAGATGCTGGTGTTAGCACTGAAGAAGTAATGAAAGTTTTAGATGAGAAAAAAATAAAAATTAAATATATTGTTCTAACCCATGTTCATATTGATCATATATGCCATGTTGACGAACTTCGTGAAAAGACAGGAGCAGAAGTTTTAGTTCATGAAAATGACAGTAAAAAGCTTTTAGATCCGGGTTTAAACGGCTCTGGATTATATGGACAAAGAATGTCTTTTAAAGCTGCTGATAGAGTTTTAAAGGATGGGGATGAAATTAGTGCAGGTGGAATTAATTTTGAAATAATTCATACTCCAGGCCATTCATCAGGATGCATTTGTATAAAAGCTGAAAACAGATTGTTTACTGGAGATACATTGTTTAAAATGGCAAGAGGAAGGACAGATTTAGGAGATGGTGATGAGGAAGAAATACTCTTTTCAATAAGAAATAAACTTATGACTTTAGATGAAAAGACCATTGTCTATCCAGGTCATGGTCCGGCTACAACCATTGGGGCTGAAAAGGCTTATCATTGACATTTGGTTACTTATATGTTTTTAATAAATAAAACTATTAAATTGGAGGTTAGTAATGTTAACAAAGTCGCCAAAAGGAACTAGAGATATATTACCAAGCGAGATACATAAATGGCAATATTTAGAGAACGAAATAGCTAAAGTTTGTGATAATTTTGGTTACAAGGAAATTAGAATTCCTGTTTTTGAGCATACAGAGTTATTTCAAAGAGGAGTGGGAGATACAACAGATATAGTTCAAAAGGAAATGTATACTTTTTTAGATAAAGGAGATAGAAGTATTACTCTAAGGCCTGAAGGAACAGCAGGTGTTGTGAGAAGTTATATTGAACATGGAATGGCATCTTTGCCACAGCCAGTGAAACTTTATTACAATATTACAGCTTATAGATATGAAAATGTACAAAAGGGACGGTATAGGGAGTTTCATCAGTTTGGAGTAGAAGCTTTTGGAGCTAAAGGGCCTTCCATAGATGTTGAAATAATAGCAATGATTAATGTTCTTTTAAATAGATTAGGCATTGAGGATATTGAACTTAATATAAACAGCATAGGGTGCAAAAAATGTAGAAGTGATTACAATACCAAACTTAAAGAATATTTAAAACCTAATTTGCAAAAATTATGCAAGACCTGTGAAGACAGATTTGAGAGAAATCCTTTGAGAATAATAGACTGCAAAGAAGAAAAATGCAAAGAAATAACGAAGGAAGCTCCGGCACTTGTAGACAACTTGTGTGAAGAATGTTATGAGCACTTAGAGGGGCTAAAAAAGGGATTGGAGAATCTAGGAATCAAATACAATATAGATAAAAATATTGTAAGAGGTCTTGATTATTATACAAAGACAGTTTTTGAATTTGTATCAAAAAATATTGGTTCCCAAGGAACTGTATGTGGTGGAGGCAGATATGACGGACTTGTAGAAGTTTGTGGTGGTCCATCAACTCCAGGTATTGGATTTGCTATTGGTTTAGAAAGACTTCTTATGGTTATGGAAAATCAAGGCATTGAATTTCCCAACTCTAGAGGTACCCATATATTTATTGCAACTATAGGAGAAAAGGCGCAAAATTATGCCCAAAGATTAGTATACAACCTAAGAAAAGAGGGGCTTAATGCTGAAACCGACTTGATGGGTAAAAGTGTTAAAGCACAGATGAAGTATGCAAACAAGTTGGGAGCTTGTTTCTCTATTGTGTTAGGTGACAATGAAATTGATACAAATAAAGCCTTTTTGAAAAACATGGATACTGGAGAAGAAAAGGAAATAAATTTAGACACAGTTATTGACAGGTTGAAAAATATAGAGACAGAATCCATTATTACAGTAACAAATGTTTAAAAAAACTTTTAAATGGAAATATGATAGGGAGTGAAGATATGGGAGAATCAATTTATGGTTTAAAGAGAACTCATTATTGTACAGAAGTTACAGTTAACCATGTGGATAAAGAGGTTACTGTAATGGGGTGGGTTCAAAAAAGAAGAGATTTAGGAAAGCTTATATTTATTGATTTAAGAGATAGAAGTGGCATTATTCAAGTTGTATTTAGCAATGAGACAAAAAAGGAGATATTTGAAAAGGCTGAAAAAATAAGAAATGAATTTGTACTTGCAGTAAGGGGAAAAGTTGTAAAAAGAGTTGGTGATGCCATTAATACTAGTATGATTACAGGAGGGATAGAAATATGGGCAGATGAACTTAGAATATTAAGTACAGCAGAAACACCTCCTATGTACATTGAAGAGAATTCACAGGTAAATGAAGCTTTAAGGCTTCAGTATAGATATATTGATTTAAGAAGACCTGATATGCAAAAGAATATTATGTTAAGACATAAGGTAACAAAAATTGCAAGGGACTATTTTGACGATAATGGTTTTCTTGAAATAGAGACACCAATGCTTACAAAAAGCACTCCAGAAGGTGCAAGGGACTATCTTGTACCAAGTAGAGTTCATCCAGGAAAGCTATTTGCACTGCCACAGTCACCTCAGTTATTTAAGCAGCTTTTAATGGTATCAGGATTTGATAGGTATTTTCAAATTGTAAAATGCTTTAGAGATGAAGATTTAAGAGCTGACAGACAGCCAGAGTTCACTCAAATAGATTTAGAAATGTCTTTTGTAGATGTTGAAGATGTAATTAAAGTTAATGAGGGATTTATCAAAAGACTTTTTGAAGAAGTTCTAGGTTTAAAAGTTGAATGTCCATTTGAGAGAATGGTCTATAAAGAGGCAATGGAGAGATTTGGAACAGACAAGCCGGATACAAGATTTGGTTTAGAACTTATAGATTTGTCACATATAGTTAAAGACTGTGATTTTAAAGTTTTTTCAGATGCAGTGAAAAAAGGTGGAAGCGTTAGAGCTATAAATGCAAAGGGATGTGGAAGTAAATTTAGCAGAAAAGAAATAGATGCATTAGGTGAGTATGTAAAAGATTATAATGCTAAAGGAATGGCTTGGATAGTAATAGAAGAGGATAACTTAAAATCACCTATTACAAAGTTTTTAAAAGAAGATGAAATTAAAGCTATACTAGAAAAGGTAGGAGGAGAGCCTGGAGACCTTATTTGCTTTGTGGCTGATAAGGATAAAATTGTATTTAGTGCTCTTGGCGAGTTAAGACTTGAGTTGGCAAGAAAATTAAATTTAATTAATGATAAAGAGTTTAAATTTTTGTGGGTTACAGAGTTTCCTCTTTTTGAGTATGATGAGGAAGAAAAGCGATATGTGGCAAAACATCATCCATTTACTTCACCTATGGATGAAGATATAAAATATATTGAAACAGAACCAGAAAAAGTGAGATCTAAAGCATATGATATTATTCTAAATGGTAATGAAATCGGTGGTGGAAGCATAAGGATACACGATCAGGAATTACAGGCAACAATGTTTAAACACTTAGGTTTTACCGAAGAAGCAGCAAGAGAAAGATTTGGTTTTTTATTAGATGCATTTAAATATGGAACGCCACCACATGGAGGATTGGCATTTGGACTTGACAGGCTAGTTATGTTAATGGCAGGTTGCAGCAGTATTAGAGATGTAATAGCTTTTCCAAAAGTTCAAAATGCTTCTTGTCTTATGACAAATGCTCCTGATATTGTTGAAGAAAAGCAACTTAAAGAACTTCATATTAAATTGGATATTTAAAAAATCATATTTTTAAAATTATTCAATAATATGTATGTTTCGTTAATATTAAATTATATATCTACATACTTGAAAAGTGTTTATAAATTATATAGAATTTATAAATATAGATTGTTGTGTTCTTTAAAATTTATATATAGGTTTTACTATAAAAAAGGGGGGCTTACTACGTCAAAGAAAACTATTATGAAAGAAGCCTTAGATTGGGTTATTCATATATCAATAGCAATACTACTAGCTGTTTTGATTGTGAATTTTGTTGCTCAAGTTACTGTGGTACAAGGAAGTTCTATGGAAAACACTCTTTCTGAAAGAGATAGACTTCTTATTGAAAAAATAAGCATAAGATTTGGGAAAATTAACAGAGGTGACATTGTAACAGTAAATGATCCTAATGGTGATGATGGGATATATTTAAGAAACAGCCCGATAATAAAAAGAGTTATTGGGATAGAAGGTGATTTAGTAGAAATACGTGATGGAAATGTCTTTGTTAATGGTGACATTTTAAAAGAAAATTATATAAGAGGAAATGAGACTTTCCCAATAAATGACGAATTTAGCAGTGTTAAAGTTCCTGAAGGTTATGTATATGTAATAGGAGATAATAGAATTATTGGGCAAAGTAGTGACAGCAGAGAGTTTGGACCTGTAAAAACTGATTATATCGGTGGAAAAGCCATCTTAAGGTTTTTTCCTTTTAACAGTATAAGTCGTTTAAAAGATTGACACATTGGTTGTTGCATGTTATTTAAATGCAGTTTGAAAGGGGCGTGAATGTAGCTTTAGTGAGCTGCTGTCTTATGAAAAAATTATTAAATGTGGGATTAGATGTTGGTTCCACTACAGTTAAATTGGTTCTACTTGACCAAAATGATGAAATAATATTTAGTAAATATCGAAGACATTATTCAGATATAAAAAACACCATATTTGAGCTTTTAAGCGAAACATGTGAAAAGTTTGCAAACAGATATATTACAATAATGGTAACAGGATCGGGTGGAATGTCTGTCTCCCAGTGGATAGAAATCCCCTTTATTCAAGAAGTTATTGCAAGCACAAAGGCAATTCAAAGATTTATACCCCATACAGATGTTGTTATAGAATTAGGTGGGGAAGATGCTAAAATAACTTATTTAGAAGAAAGCATAGAGCAGAGGATGAATGGTACCTGTGCTGGTGGAACGGGTGCTTTTATAGACCAGATGTCATCTCTTTTAAAGACAGATGCTGAAGGGTTAAACCAACTGGCAAAAGGTTATAAGGTTATTTACCCCATTGCATCTAGATGTGGTGTATTTGCTAAAACAGATGTACAGCCTTTGATAAATGAAGGTGCATCAAAGGAGGATATAGCTGCTTCTGTTTTTCAAGCAGTTGTTAATCAGACAATAAGTGGATTAGCCTGTGGAAAGCCAATTAGAGGTAATGTGGCTTTTTTAGGAGGTCCTTTGCAGTTTTTATCTGAATTAAGATTAAGATTTATAGAAACCTTAAAACTTAAAGAACATCAAGCTATTTTTCCTGAAAATGCTGAGCTCTTTGTTGCATTAGGTGCGGCATTAGAATCAAAAAACACAAAAATGATTTCAGTAAAATCATTAGAAAAAAAGCTTCAAGTACTAAAAGAAGTACAGGTTCACGAAGTTGAAAGGTTACAACCATTATTTAACAATAGCGAAGAATTTGATAAATTTCAAAAAAGGCATAAAATTAACAAATTAAAAAAACGAGATATAAAAACTTTTAAAGGAGAATGTTTCTTTGGATTAGATGCAGGTTCTACAACCACAAAGGCTGTGCTTATTGATAAAGAAGGAGCCCTTTTATACTCCTTTTATGGAAGCAATAATGGAAGCCCAATAGCATCTGCAATTAATATTTTAAAAGAAATTTATTCTCTTATGCCCAAAGATGCTAAGATAGTAAACTCGGCAGTTACAGGGTATGGAGAGGCGCTTTTAAAAGCAGCCTTAGGTTTTGATATTGGCGAAATTGAGACAATTGCCCATTATAAAGCTGCAGAGGCTTTTTTGCCAGGGGTGGATTTTATTCTTGACATTGGTGGGCAAGATATGAAATGTCTAAAAATCAAAAATGGTGTAATAGATAGTATAATGCTAAATGAAGCTTGTTCTTCAGGTTGTGGTTCTTTTATTGAAACTTTTGCTTATTCTTTAAACATAAACTTACCAGATTTTGCCAAAGAAGCTTTAATGGCAAAACAACCTGTTGATTTAGGGTCTAGATGTACTGTTTTTATGAATTCTAAAGTTAAACAAGCTCAAAAGGAAGGAGCAACTGTAGGGGATATTTCAGCTGGTCTTTCATATTCTGTTGTAAAAAATGCTCTTCAGAAAGTAATAAGAATAAGAGACCCAAAGGAAATGGGAGAAAAAATAGTTGTTCAGGGTGGAACTTTTTATAATGATGCGGTATTAAGGTGCTTTGAAATTATTTCAGGAAAAGAGGTTATAAGACCAGAAATTCCAGGCCTTATGGGTGCCTATGGTGCTGCACTTATTGCTTTAGAAAGAAATGTTTCAACTGAAAAAAGTTCACTTATTACAATGGAGAATCTTAGTGAATTTAAAGCTGATGTAGATATGAAAAGGTGTCAAAAATGTGGAAACAATTGCCTCCTTACAATTAATACTTTCCATGATGGAAGGCAGTTTATTTCAGGGAACAGATGTGAAAAAGGCGTAGGTATAGAATCTAAAAACAAGGATATTCCAAATTTATATGATTATAAATACAGAAGAATTTTTTCTTACAAATCTCTTAGCAAGGATGAGGCTGTAAGAGGCACAATTGGGATTCCAAGAGTTTTGAACATGTATGAAAACTATCCATTTTGGTTTACTTTTTTTACTCAATTAAAATTCAGAGTAGAAATTTCACCTAGGACTACAAAAAAGATATATGAGCTTGGAATGGAAACCATTCCTTCTGAGTCTGTATGTTATCCTGGGAAATTAGTTCACGGACATATAATGAGCCTTGTAAACAAAAATGTGGATTTTATATTTTACCCTTGTATTCCATATGAAAGAGTAGAATACAAAGATGCCAATAATCATTATAATTGTCCCATAGTGACTTCATATCCTGAAGTTATAAAAAACAATATGGATATATTAAAAGAAAAAAATATAAAATTAAAAAATCCTTTTTTACCTTATAATAATGATTCAAGGTTGATTGAGAGACTTTATGAAGAACTAAAAGAATTTAACATTTCTAAATCAGAAATAAAAAAAGCTGTAATTCTTGCTAGAAAAGAAGATGAGACATTTAAAAAAGATATTAGATTAAAAGGCGAAGAAGTTATAGAGTACCTTAAAAAGACAGGTAAGAAAGGTGTGGTTTTGGCAGGGCGTCCATATCATATAGACCCTGAAATTAACCATGGAATTCCCAATATAATAACAGAGTATGGGATGGCTGTTTTGACAGAGGACTCTATATCCCATTTAGCAAAAGAAGAGATTTCACTAAGGGTTGTGGATCAATGGATGTACCATTCAAGATTGTATAGAACAGCTGATTTTGTTAAAGATAAAAGCTTTCTTGAAATTATCCAACTTAATTCATTTGGCTGTGGACTTGATGCGGTGACGACTGACCAAGTGGAAGAGATTTTAAATAGTTGTGACAAAATATATACTGTTTTAAAAATAGATGAAATAGACAATTTAGGTGCAGCTAGAATAAGAATCAGGTCGTTAAAGGCTGCCATTGATGAAAGGGATAATAATAACTTTAATCCAAGCAAAAGAGAATACTGTTGCAAGAGAGTTTTATTTACAAAGGAAATGAAAAAGACACATACTATTTTAGCTCCACAAATGTCACCTATACATTTCCAATTTCTAGAAGAGGCCTTTAAAGTATCAGGATATAATCTGGAAGTTTTACCTTCTGTTGATA
>DUVG01000023.1 GCA_012841175.1 Clostridium sp. | reverse complement strand
TGCAGTCTCATAACATCACCTTTTTTCTAATATATATAGATATTATATCACATTGTGATATATTGTGCAATAAAAGGTTTGTAAATTTGACAAAAAAATAAGCTCGTATCAAGGCTTTCACGAACTTTTTATTTTTTCAACTGTCAAACAACCGGATTTCACATTGACCTTCAAAGCAAGTAAACCAATAAAATAACAGGATGAAGAGATCATTGCCAACTTTTACTTGACACAAACAAATATAAGGTATATATTGAAAAATATTTTGTTTTGTTATATAATATACATATACAACTTAATAATTATGTTTTGATAAAGGCAAATCTATCGAAAGGTAGAGGCGCAAAGCTGCGGGTCTACGGTGTAATCACTATGACAGCCGGGTTGCCAAAATAAGAGTATATGTACGTTTATTAGCTCTGTCTGGTAGTCCGGTCAGGGCTTTTTGGTTTTTCTAAAAAGCACATCATGTACCCCTTACGATAATAGCAAACTCAATGAGAATTGAGGACGCAAAGCTACAGATCTTCGGTTTTATAAGTAACCAAGATGGCTGAGTTGCCGAAAAAGGGAGGAATTGTTATGAGAAAAAGTATTAAAATTTTTGCTATGCTTTGCATAGTAGTAACAGTGTTTGTAAATGTTGCATTTGCCACATCCACAACATCAGCTACATACACACCGGGTTTCATGCGAATTAGCAAAGTGACTCTTCAAAATATCCCATCAAAAGTTGAAGGTAAAGTAACTTTTTCAGGAATGACAGAAAACGAAAAAATTAAAATACTTGTGGTCAAAGATGAGGTTCAACGTTGGTACGATGTCAAGTTAGAAGATGGTGCTTTTCATGAAGAAATATGGCTTATTGATGGAACAGGCAATTATACAGTTTCAGTTTTAGTTCACATAGTAGACAGAAAGTATCGTTATGGTCCCACTGTGAAAGTTGAAAATTTAACCGAAGTTAACAGGTTTACAGTTCCTACATTGCACGTTGAAAGTAACCATGAAGAGATTATTGAATTAGCAAATGAAATAACCAAGAACAGTAAAACTGACATAGAAAAAGCACGAAGTATTCACGACTGGGTATCATCAAATATTACATATGATTACGAAAAATATTACCGACAACTAGAAAAAAACTTTGATAATGAATATGGTGCTTTACATACCTTTAGAACTGGTACAGGAGTATGCTACGATTACTCTAATTTAGTTGCAGCTTTAGGAAGAGCTGTCGGTCTACAGGTAAAAGTTGTAAAAGGTGATTACGCCGCTCCTGGCCGTAATGAACTTCATGCATGGAATGAAATATATATTTCAGAAGAAAATAGGTGGATTACATTGGATTCCACTTTTGCAGCATCATCTTTTACAAAAGACTACTTTGACAATAGTTTTGATTTCATATACCATAAAATACTTGAAGTTTATTAATAAATCATTTACCTTAACCTCTGGGTATTTTCACACCTTCCTGAACTTTGAAACAATATAAAAAAGCCCTCTCTTAATAAGGGGCTTTTTTATATTGTTTCTCCTCTTGCATAGTGGTCTTTATACTAAATCACCCCCACTTAAGATACAGCATATTATGTAAAAAAGGATTGATTAAATTGAAAGATATTGATATAAGATACTCAAATAAAAAGAAAACTTATAAACCCGTGTATAAAAAAGACGGCAGAATAAAAGATTTTATTAAATTACTCGAGAAAAATGGCTTTATTGTACAAAAAGGAAGTTTACAGTATATAGATATACTAAAGCTGGTAAGTGAAGGTAAATCCAGCACAGCTTTAGGAAATATAGTAGGAGCACCATATGCAACCTATCTCCTTCCTCCAGCACCAAATCAAAGGCCATCACCTGGGTCGAGCCGCCAAAAGGCTATGATTCTGATAACCCAAACAATTACTCTATCTGGACTGATAATACTCCCTATGGAGCCCCTGGAAACCTTTTGACGCTTCAACAATCATCATTACCACTGCTAACAAAAGAATAAATAACTACATGCGTGATGCTTTAAAGCATTCCGGCTTTAGCTCCGGTATTATGAGTAATGACTATATTCCTATAGCTCTAGTTAATATGGGACTTGAAAAGGGAAAAGATCATTTTTCCTTTGTCATGAGGGCTAACATTTTTCATGATCAGGATGTAGGCTGGGATTATATTTATAACATAGAGAAATATTTTACAGTGCTGCGCATTACACCCAAAAAGCCATATACTTCTTCACATCCTTGGCCCATACCGGCACTTAAAAGAAAGGAGACTTGTAATACTGAATTCCAGGTAATTCCTACTGCAAGGAATACGCAGGATTATCTAAGAAATCAAATTCTCAGTAAATATAAAAATCCGGAATATGATGCCATAGATTTGGATTTTAATCTCGCAATACCTGATAACTACGAGGGTATATTGCAGGATGTTAACGTTTGGATCGATAACAGAGATACGGTATATGTTAAAACAGAAAGCTTTAAATTAGTTACCGATGATGATTTTTTAATTGTATATGGCGTTAATAACACACAAACGGGATTTGCAACTTTTATCAACGTGAGTTTGTATGGTGATGAGCTCTGGAACGGCGTTGCAGGAACTGTGTTTACAAATGAACTCCAGTACCCTGTGGATGAATATTTCCCTAAATGTAATAAAAATAGCAAAAACTATTATGTAGTAAAAATGGCAAGACGCTCCACGGAAAAAAATGATATTATTATACCTTATAGTATCGGCAACCCAAAAGGGTCGGCTTATGGGGTTGATAACAATCAAAAGGTATTTTTAGTCATCAGAATGTATGTCAATCAAAAAACCAAGGTTGCTTCCGCTCCCTTTGATATTATCTGGGGTCATGCAATCCTTTTTACAAAAAGAAAAAGGCACTGCCTAGATAACTAAAATAAAAATATTTTTAAAAGACTGCACTAAAGGTTTATCCTTCAGTGCAGTCTGCATTTTACAACTCTAAGACCACCCTCAAATAAGGACTTTTTTATTTTATAAACAGTTTTTTTAATTATCAAGTCTTTCTAATAAAATTTCTTTACCATCTTCGTCAATATAATAACTATGAGTAATGGCTCCTTTAGCTATATCTCCATATGCCCAATATGTACTAGGTACATCTGGAAAGTTTTCCTTAACCCCATACAATGGTCCTCTATTTAATGCTCTGTTTATTAATGCAACACTTTCAGCACGTTTAATACTTTTCTGAGGTTTAAAAGTTTCATCTGGATAACCATTAATATATCCAGAATCTGATAATTTCTCAATATATTTTTGTGCCCAATGCCCTATACAATCATCAAACTTATTTTTTAATTGTTCAGGTTCTTCTAATTTCATGAATTTGAAAACCACTGTTGAAAATTCCCCTCTTGTAATACTGTTATTTGGTTTAAAGGTTCCATCTGGATATCCACTAAACAAACCTAAATCTGAAACATATTTAATTGCCCAAGCTGCCCAGTGGTCATCAGGTAAATCATTATAGCTAACATTGTTTTTAGGTTGAGTATTTTTGTCTACTTCTAATAAATTAGCAAATATAACTGCCGCCTCTGCTCTTGTTATACTGTTTTCAGGTCTAAAAGTCCCATCTGGATAGCCATTTAAATATGATTTATGTATGCCTTCTTTTTTACTGCCTGGTATGGAGCCATTTGAAGTATCCGAGTCATTAATTTCTCCATCCTCAACATCGGAAATTTCATCTTCAGATTTGTCCTCATCTTCTATTGTTGTACCTAAGCCTGTTTCACTAACTTTTACACCGCCTCTAGTAAAATCAGTAGAAAATATCACTAAATCATATCCCGAAGCAATAACCTCAGATGCTAGGTTTACATAACCTATTCCATCCTTTACAGAAGTTTTAACTTTAAATACTATTATAATAAAATCTCCATCTGTTTTTATTAATTCTTCACCACGTGCCGTCTCATCTACAAACATTACCGCTATTCTTCCAGGGTTCTTAATATTATATTTTAAATTTATATTTGGATTTGTAACTATCTTTCCTGGCTTAACTTCAATAACTTCTAAAATCTCTTCATCATAAGTTAATTTGAAATCACAATTATTAATTCCTGAACTAGGAATATTTAAAAATTTTACTGATACTTCTACTCTATCCCCTGGCTTCGCTTCTACAGTGCTTACCTTTATATTCATATTGCCATTTGCTAAAATTGGAGTGCTCCATACTAAAATACTAGTTAAAATAGTCACTAAAAGAATAGAAAGATGAGTAAACGGTATTTTTTTTACTTTCATAGTTAGACCCTCCCAAAAATAATTCAAAATCAACATGTTTAAATAATCTTTAATTATATGTTGTTTTTTAGTTCTTTGTTTTTATTATTTTATTATAGTAATACCTTTTTTAAAATTATTATGACAACTGCTCTGTTTTCAAAACACCCCCATTTATAAAATCCTATATCTTGTCCTTTTGCTTATTATATATCTTTTGAGTACAGTAATTCACCCCCCAGTAAAATATTTTTTACAAAAATTTGCGTAATTAAACTTCTAAGCTGATATATAAATATTTTTATTGAAATCTGATAATTAAAATAGATTTGTCAAATATTAGTTTAAAATTCGTGTAACTAAAGAGTTTAAGCATATATACTACAGTTTTAAAAGAACATATTAATCATCTACTTCCCCATAAAATAATTTAACTCTTATAGAAATTATTATATAAGTTTATAAAAGAGATTATATGAATAATTATAAGACATTTTTAGTAAAACATCAAGATGTTTTAGTAACAAGTTTTTGATATAACTCTTCCTAGTTCATCATAAACTCTTGTAGTTGTACCTGTATCATCAGTTATTGTAAGCTGATTTCCATTTTCATCATATGTATATGAAATTTCAATATTTCCTGCTGTCTC
>DUVG01000199.1 GCA_012841175.1 Clostridium sp. | reverse complement strand
TACATTTAGAGAGATTTGGTATTCCTGGTATGACACTTTTAGGCTCTGACAGCCACACTCCCACAGCTGGTGGATTGGGTATGCTTGCCATTGGTGCAGGTGGCTTAGACGTTGCAGTTGCAATGGGAGGGGGACCATACTATCTTACAATGCCAAAGGTGTGCAAAGTAACTTTAAAAGGCAAATTAAAGCCATGGGTAAGTGCAAAGGATATAATTTTAGAAGTTTTGAGAATTTTAACTGTAAAGGGTGGAGTTGGTAAGGTAATTGAATATGCTGGAGAGGGCATCAAAAGCCTAACTGTACCAGAGCGTGCTACCATTACAAATATGGGTGCAGAGCTTGGAGCAACCACTTCTATTTTCCCAAGTGATGAAATGACAAAGGAGTTTTTAAAGGCACAGGGAAGAGAAGGAGACTGGGTAGAACTAAAACCTGATGCTGATGCCTTATATGATGAAGAAGTAGAAATAGATTTGAACAGTCTAGAACCTTTAGCAGCAAAGCCTCACAGTCCAGATAATGTTGAGAAGGTAAAAGATATAGGAAAAATTAAAGTTGATCAGGTTGCCATAGGAAGCTGTACAAACTCTTCTTTTATGGACATGATGAAAGTTGCAAAAATATTAAAAGGCAAAACTGTTAACCCGGATGTAAGTCTTGTAATTGCACCAGGTTCAAAACAAGTACTTACAATGATTGCTAAAAATGGTGCTTTAGCAGATATGGTTGCAGCAGGAGCAAGGATTTTAGAAAGTGCATGTGGACCATGTATAGGTATGGGACAGGCACCTAAAACCAATGCAGTATCACTTAGGACATTTAACAGGAATTTTGAAGGTAGAAGTGGTACAAGGTCAGCTCAAGTTTATCTTGTTAGTCCAGAGGTGGCAGCTGCTAGTGCTATTACTGGTGTACTCACAAATCCAGAAGAATTAGGAGAGGCACCAGATGTTAAAATGCCTTCAGAATTTATTGCAGATGATAATATGATTGTGGCACCAGCACCTGAAGGGGAAGATGTTGAAGTTGTTAGAGGCCCTAATATCAAGCCGTTTCCACTAAATAAAGAATTGGAAAATGAGATTGGAGGCAAAATTCTTATAAAAGTAGAAGATAATATAACTACTGACCATATTATGCCGTCAAATGCAAAGCTATTGCCATATAGATCAAACATCCCTTATCTTGCAGAGTACTGCCTGACACCATGTGATCCTGATTTTCCTAAAAGAGCAAAGGAAAACAATGGAGGATTTATTATAGGGGGCTCTAATTATGGTCAAGGGTCTAGTAGAGAACATGCTGCACTTGCACCACTTCAATTAGGAGTAAAGGGAGTTATAACAAAGTCATTTGCAAGGATTCATATGGCTAACTTAATTAACTCTGGTATTATTCCTATGACTTTTGAAAATGAAGGGGATTATAATGAAATAGATATGGGAGACGAAATCGTCATTGAAAACATTATAGAGCAGATTAAAAGCGGTGGCAAGCTAACTGTGAAGAACAAAACAAAAAATAAAGAAATACCAGTTAATGTAAGTTTATCTGAAAGACAGGTAGAGATTATATTAGCAGGTGGACTTATTAATTATACAAAGAAGAAAAGTAAGTAAATACTTTTAATCTTAAGCTAAGCAACAAAAGACTATGAATATTTTGCCAAACTTAGTAATTGATATTATGGTGTGCTCTTTAAAAGGAGGGAGCAAAAGTGGTGAAAATTGATTTAGTTGAAAGGGAAAACCACGTATATTCACTTAGAGCAAAGGTGTTTTATCGTATTCGGAATGATATTTTAAATGGAGTATATAAACCTGGTGAAGTCCTGGTTGAAAAGAAGTTGTGTGAAGCTCTTGGTGTTAGCAGAACTCCCATACGTGAAGCTATGATGCAGCTAGAACATGAAGGACTTGTTCAATCTGTTCCTAATAAAGGTGTAATTGTTAGGGGAATATCCACAAAGGATATTGAAGAAATATATGCTATACGAATGATGATAGAAGGTTTTGCAGCTAAGCTTGCAGTAGAAAATATAACAAAAGAGGATTTAGATGAACTCAAAGAGGCTATTGACTTACAGGAATTTTATACAACAAAAAAAGATAAGGAACATCTTATTAAGTTTGACTTAAGATTTCATGAAATAATCCTTAGAGCTGCAAGAAGCAATCCTCTTATAGATCTACAAAGGACATTTAATCACTATGTCCAAAAAATAAGAGTATCATCATATAAAACTCCTTTGAGGGCACAGGAAGCTTTAAAAGAGCATAAGGCTATATTAGATGCAATAATCAATAAGGATGCCCAACTAGCAGAAAAGCTTACTGTAGAGCATATTAAAAATGCAGCTAATGCATATAAAAACTAATATTATATTTTAAAAAAAAGTCAGATAATAAAATTCTGTTTTTTGAAATGGATTTTATTATTTGACTTATTCATTAATAAATTGGAGTTAAAAGAATGAAAATTCCAGAAGATTTTTTAAAAAAAATGAAAATACTGCTTGGAGATGAAGAGTTTAAATTATTTTTAAAATCCTATGATTATCCTGGTCATCATGGGCTTAGGGTAAATACTCTTAAGATAAGTGTTGAGGAGTTTTTAAAAATTTCTCCATTTCACTTAAAACCTATTCCTTGGACAAAGGATGGGTTTTACTACTCAAAAGATGAGAACCCTGGAAAACACCCTTTTTATCATTCAGGTCTTTATTATATTCAAGAACCCAGTGCTATGTTTCCAGGGGCTGTAATTGATGCCAAACCTGGAGAATACATATTAGACCTTTGTGCTGCACCAGGAGGAAAAACCGTTCAAATGGCGGCAGGTATGAAGGGGAGTGGGCTATTAGTAGCAAATGACATTAGCTTTGAGAGAACAAAAACATTGATTAAGAATATAGAATTATTTGGTGTTACAAATTCAATAGTTACAAATGATACCCCAGAAAATCTTGCATCTAAATTTCCAGAATTTTTTGATAAAATACTTGTTGATGCACCTTGTTCAGGGGAAGGAATGATTAGAAGGGATGAAAATGCTGCAAAAAGCCTTAAAAAATTCAATTCTAATATATGTTCTAACATGCAAAGAGATATTTTAGAAAATGCCTACAAAATGTTAAAACCAAGTGGTTTATTGGTTTATTCAACTTGTACTTTTTCACCAGAAGAAAATGAAAAGATAATAAGCTCATTTTTAGATAAATTTAGTGATTGCCAGCTTGTTGACATTGTTAAAGTAGGAGGAATTGAAAGTGGTAGACCTGAGTGGGCAGATGGAAATAGTGAGTTTTTAAAAACTGCCAGACTTTGGCCGCATAGGTTAGATGGTGAAGGGCATTTTACTGCACTTATTAAAAAACTAGGCGATGCAGAAAAAGTCTCTGAGGGCAAAATAGATTATATTAAGGATGAAGAACTTAAGCCCTTTTATAATTTTTTAAATGAAAATATAGCCGGGGAAATAAAAGGGTTTTTTACCATAAAGAAAAATCATTTATACCTTTTACCAGTGAAAACTCCTGATTTAGCAGGTATAAAAATATCTAAATTTGGGTGGTATCTAGGAGAATTTAAGAGAGGAAGATTTGAACCTAATCACTCATTTATAATGGCACTTAAAAAAGAGAATATTATAAATACAATAGATTTTCATTGGGATTCATTAGAGATATCTAAGTATTTAAAGGGTGAAACGTTGATTGTTGATGGCAAGAAGGGATATACTGGTGTACTAGTAAATGGACACACTGTTGGATGGGCAAAACAAACAGGTACTATGTTAAAAAATCTTTATCCAAAAGGATGGAGGAGGGTGACCTAATTTGCGAGACACTCAAAGGGTGGATAAATTGTTGTCAAATTCGGGTTTTGGCACTAGAAAAGAAATTAAGAAATTAATTAAAAGTGGTATTGTAAAAGTTGATGGAGAAATTGTAACAGATAGTGGTATGCATATTAATCCATTAAACAGTTTAGTTGAAGTAGGAGGAGAAATAGTTAAGTATCGTGAATATATCTATGTCATGATGAATAAACCTCAAGGAGTAATATCTGCAACTTATGACAAAAGGCATATGACAGTTGTAGATATTTTACCTGATGAGTACAAATGTTTTGACCTTTTCCCTGTAGGAAGGCTGGATATAGATACTGAAGGACTTCTGATAATGACAAATGATGGACAACTTGCCCATGAAATTTTGTCACCTAAAAGGCATGTGCCTAAAAAATACTATGCCGTTATTGAAGGAACTGTTACTGAAGAAGATGTTGGGTATTTTAAAAAAGGTGTTGTGCTAGAAGATGGGTATAAAACTCTTCCTTCAGATTTAAAAATATTAAGTTCAGAAGATATTTCCCATGTGGAAGTTATAATTTATGAAGGAAAATTTCATCAGATAAAAAGAATGTTTCAAGGGGTAAATAAAAAAGTTAAATATTTAAAAAGGATAGAGATGGGGAAGCTAAAGCTAGATAGCACCCTTTTAAAAGGTGGGTGCAGGGAGTTATCTAAAAGTGAAGTGAATTTACTTAAGATGACAAATGACTCTAATGTAAATTAAAAATTTCCAATTCAAGAGGTAAGGATTATGAATAGGCAGGCAATAAACAAATTAACTTTATTTTTGACAGGTCTTGAACAGAGGTACAGAGACAATGTAGACTTTTTTAAAAAGATAAGTTTTAAATTTAAATCTGGAAATAGAGAATTTATAGGAAGTGTTTGGGCAGATGGAGATATATTAAAATTAAATTTTAACACTAAGACTGAAGAAATTAATATAGAAGAATTGGCAAAAAAAACATCTCAATATGCCAAAGATTATGACAACTTGCTGTTTACATATGAAGAAAGAGGCAGCACCATTATTATAGAGGCTGACGATAAAAATGTAAAAATGAAGACTGAAAATTCTGACAAAGAAAGTGATTTAGCAAAAATACACAGTGACTCACCTAAAATATCTAATAGAGATTATTATATAAAAGTTGGGCAGGCAGATGAACTTTTAAGAGAAATAGGTATTTTAGGCTCTAATAATAAAGTTAAAAACAATATGATACGAAAGTACAATCAAATTGATCATTTTGTTGAGCTTATTGATGATACAATAAAAGAACTATATAAAAAGAATGATTCCATAACTGTTTTAGATTGTGGATGTGGGAAGTCATACCTTTTATTTGTTTTAAATTATTACATTAAAGAAGTTTTGAAAAAACCTTGCTATTTTATAGGGCTAGACTATTCAGCTTCTGTTATTGAAGCTTCTAAAAAAACAGCTTCTAATTTAGGATATAAAAACATGGAATTTAAAGTAACAGACATAAAAAATTATAGTGCTCAAAGAAAGATAGATTTAGTCATTAGTTTACATGCATGTAATACTGCAACAGACGAAGCTATTGGATTTGCAATTAACAATAATGTTGAGGCAATAGTAGCAGTGCCATGCTGTCAGCAGGAAATATTAAGTCAGTATTCTTTCAAACCTTTTGACAGTATAATAAAACATGGCGTTTTAAAGGCCCGCGTGGCAGATATTCTTACTGATGGTATAAGATTGCTTTTATTAGAAGCTTTAGGATATAAAGTTTCGGTAGTAGAATATGTATCTCCTATTGATACGCCTAAAAATCTTATGATAAGAGGGCAGAAAGTTTATGATAAAAACAACAAAATCTTAGAAGAATATAGAAGTTTAAAAAAGATGTTAGATATTGAACCTACTTTAGAGAAGCTGATTTTGCATTGGTAACTTTTGGACTTTATTTTTAATTGGTTGACTAGCAGTAGTTTTTTTTGTAAAATAGTTTTAGGTATAAATTCAATGGTTTATAAAAGCATGTAGAATTAACTAATTATTTCATTATTTAATGAAAAAAAATTAACCAGTTGTTAATTTTTTTGAATTAAGTTCCGATTAATTATGATAGAATGGTTTTGATTAAGTTTGTAATTTTACGAACTTTTAGCAAAAAACCAATGTGTATGGTAATCTAATTTAATTTATCAACTAAGTAAGTGAATAAGATTAAATTTAGCTACATTAAAAAATATACGAAGGAGTATTTTTAATTACTAAAATCAAAAATAAGAGGTGATTATCATGGCAAGAACAAAACAGTTGTATGAAGGAAATGGTGTTCAAGTATCAAAATCATCAATACGTGTCGGAGATGAAATAACTCTGTCTTATAGTGGATTGCTAGTTCAATGTGGTGCTGAATCAGTTTATGCACACATTGGGTATGGAGAGAACTGGGAAGAAAAAGAATTTATACCAATGGAAAAATGTGATGATGTTTTTAAAGCTAAAATTAAAGTAACTCATCCTGATAATCTTAATGTGGCTTTTAAAGACAGTGGAGATAATTGGGACAACAATTCCCTTTCAAATTATTCCTTTAAAGTGTCTGAAAAGGCTACAAGAACTTCCCAAAAGGCAAGCAGTACAGAAAAAAAGGCAACTAGTACAGGGAAGAAGGCAACTAGTACAGGGAAGAAGGCAACCAGTGCAAAAAAAACCACTACAGAAAAGGCTGCTAAAAAGACAACTACAAAGACAACTACAAAAAAGACTGCTGCAAAAAAGAGTGAAAGTTAAAATTTTTTAAGAAAAAAATTATATTATAAAATAAAAAAGAGGAGTTTTCCTCTTTTTTATTTTTGAGGTGTTTTGTTAAAAACGTTAGCGTAAAGTTATTGTAGGGAATGAGACATAAAATACCATATATAATTGAAAAGAAGATGACATCCTGTTAAGAT
>DUVG01000198.1 GCA_012841175.1 Clostridium sp. | reverse complement strand
CAACTTGTAGCAGATAGTAAAAAGGAAACATAAATATACAACGTCTCACCGAAATGATCGAACCTCTGTAATCCGTTATTATTAATGGATACAGAGGTTTATTTTGATTTTCACTGTTAAAGTTGAGGTATAAATCCTTTTAGAAAAAAAATCAATAAAAAAACCAAGTTTTTAGAAAAATTATGTTTTTATTTCTTTTTATTTATTTGAAATTTTTTATCATTAACTTAAAATAAATCTTATATTTTTTATCTATCTACATTTGATTTTACATTTGATTTATGTTAGAATTTTAATTATTAGTGGAGGTGATTATAAGCTATGCCGTGGCAATCTATCGTATATTTATTATCAGCAGTTGCTTTAATAGGCCTTGTGTTTTTTTTGTTAATGCGTTCTGCTGACAAAAAGCTTAACGAGCTAAATTCAAAATCAAAAAAAAGAAGGTAGCATTCAATTGTAAACATCTTGATATAAATTTTTTTTGATGGTATAATTTAAATATAGAAACTAGCTTCATATATAGAGAATATAGAGAATACAACTTACTACTATTACTAGTTAAAATATCACAAGCTATGAAATATTATTTTGATATAATGTATAAGTTCAATCATTAATGTTAACATAAAGCAATTTTTTTTAGAGGGGGAGTTGTATGAATTCATCACAACACAGCAAGAAGCTAATTACAAGGTTTAATGAAATCCAAGAGGAGATCCTAAAAGTTGGATGGAATGGCATAATTCAAAAATATCATCCAGATATGAATTGTGACAATCCTAACTCAGCTAAGTTATTTAAAATGTACAAATGCATTTATGAAAACATGAAAAAGCGTGTTTTGGTAGAAAATTAAAACTAAAAAAATTAAGTGGTTGAAACAAAATTCAACCACTTTTTTTATTCTTTCATTTCATTTAAAAGTTCTGCTTATTTCTTTTCTACAACAATCCTTGCACCTTCTACTTTTATCACTTTAATATCAGTATTATTAGGCAAATACTCACCATCAGTTACAACATCTACTCTTTTCCCATCAATTAAAGCGGTACCTGTAGGCCTTAATGTAGTTAGCGCTTTACCGGTTTTACCTAGTAAATGGTCATTCCCCGAAGCATTTACATACCCTTCCTCAACTGTCTCAGCTTCAGATAATATAACCCTTTTGAATAGATTGGTTTTTTTGCTAATAAAAATGAATAATATAGGTATAATAATAATAGATGCTACTACAGCTATTGTCAAACTGAGAAGCCCTTGTGTTAAATCCGGTGCGGATAATACAATTCCCACAATCACAGATATAATTCCCCCTATTCCTAGTACACCAAACCCGGGTACAAAAATTTCTGCTATTATCATGGCAAGGCCTATTATAAATAAAACTAATGGCCACCATTCACTATAACCTGCAATAGCATTACCTCCAAAATAAAGAAGAAAGGAAATTATCCCAACTATACCTGGTAAACCAAATCCTTGGGTACCAAGTTCAATAATAATAGCAATGGTTCCTATACTAAGTAGCAATGAAGCCACCTCATAGCTAGTAACAAACTGAGCAATTCTCATAGCAAATGAAAACTCAGTTTCTACAATGTCTAAATCTGTCCATCCCATCTCTTCTAAAACATCTTCTCTAGAATCAAGTATTGCGTCTGCATATCCAAACTCTTTTGCCTGGGAAGCTTTCATGGACAAAATTTCTCCTTTTGCTACCAATCCTTCTATTTCTATGTTTTTGTCCACCATTGCCTCTGCAACATCTGTCCTTCTACCTCTTGCTTCTGCCGTTGCCCCAAACTCAGCTTTTACAAAGGAAACTGTTTTTTCATCATTTGGCCTTGGTTCTGCTGCCCCAATCTGACTTCCTGGAGCCATAAAAATTTTATCTGCTGAAATGGTTATCAGTGCACCTGCTGATACCGCCCTATTTTGCACATAAACAACCACCTCTATATCTGAATTCATAATTGCCTCTGTCATTTTTAATGCTGAATCCACTCTACCACCTAGTGTTGTTATTTCTATTATTATTCCCTTTGCACCTAAATCATTAGCCTTTTGTATCTCATTTGACAAAAAAACTGCCATAGCTGGGGTAATTTCATCTTTTACAGGTATTACATATACATAATTTCCTGAACTTGCTAAACTAATAAATGAGGTAAAAGGTAAAACTAAACCTGCAATTATAAAAATAATTGCCATAATACGCCTAATATTCATAGTCATCATCCCATTTCTTATTTAGTTTAAATGTTGGTAAAACCTCTAAACATATTATACAAGAAATTTTAAAAATATTCTACTGCAAAAGTGAATACATAAAATAGATACAATAAAATACAAAAAAAAAGGGGGGGCCCCTTAATGCAAAACTTTCTTCCTACAGTATTATATTTAAAAACCCCCTATTTTGTTACAAAAGAATATCTCATTTTAACCTATATGAATAATTTCTGTACTGTAATCAAATAAAACTGCCCTTCCATCATTTTCAATGAAGTTCACCATATTTGCCATCATGCTATCTGCATGGGATGCTTCATTTGAAACGCATGAAATTCCAATAACAGCATTCTTCCAAACATCATTTAACTCAACTTCTGCAACTGAAGCATTAAATTTTGATTTTAATCTTTCCACAATACTTTTTACCACGTGTCTTTTTTCTTTTAGAGAAAATGCACTATCTATATTAAGAATAACTTTACATACTCCGACAACCATTATATATCCTCCAATGTAACATTTTATTTACCACCATTATAACATTTCAAAGTTGCTATTTGTATAGAAAAATTATTTATTATTTGATATAATCATGGATATAATCCTCTCTAAAGTATAAAGGAGCAAATATTATGCCAAAAATACTTGTTATTGATGATGAAAAAACCATTCTTGAAAACATTAAATTCATTTTAGAACTTGATAATAATGAAGTTATAACTGTATCTAATGGTAAAGAGGCACTAGAAATATTTAAAAACAATTGTTCTAATATTGATGTTGTTATTACTGATATGAAAATGCCTGAAATGTCAGGAATGGAGATACTTAAAGAAATAAAAAAAATGATGCCTGAAATGAGTGTTATTATTCTTACTGGACATGGTGACTTAGAAAATGCCATTCATGCCATGAAAGAAGGTGCTTTTGAATATCTTAGAAAGCCAGTTAACGCTGACAACCTTACAATAGCAATAAATAATGCTATCAACAAAAAAAATCTTCTTTTAGAAAATGCTCGAATTAACAAAGAACTCCTTGAATATCAAAATTACATGCAGGGACTTCATGATTCTGCATTAAAAATACTTTTAAACATGCTGCCTAAAAACCTTCCTAACATTCCAGGATTTAATTTTTTAGTGGAATATAAAAGCTGTGATAATGTTGGCGGCGATATGTATGATGTGGCAGACATAGGAGATTATGTATGTTTCTATGTTTTTGATGTGTCCAGTCATGGAATCTTAGCTTCTGTTATATCTACAATAATAAAGAGTTTTTTGCAAAATATAGAGTATAACTACAGACAGGGCATTAACAGAAGGAGATTCCCTGAAATTGTATTAGATCTCAACTTAGAGCTATACACTAATACTGCTCAAAATATTTTTGCATCACTTTTTTTGGGCTTTATAGATAAAAAAACAAAAACCCTTTACACAGTCTCCGCTGGACATATTAATCAATATGTTATACTAAAAGAAGGTTATACTAAATTAGAATCCACCGGTCCTATTTTAGGTGTTTTTAACGATGCAACATATAATTGCAGTGTAAATCATCTAAATAAAGGAGATAAAATATGGCTTTTTACCGATGGAGTAATAGAAGTATCCCGTAACGATAAGACATTTGGAGATGAGAATATGCTAAAACTTCTTCAAGACTGCAAGAATTATTCTATTTCTGATACCATAAAAAAAATTATGCAAGCTACAGAGGAATTTTCAGACGGCTCTTGCCATGACGATACGACAATTTTAGGAATTGAGGTTTTATAAAATGAATGCTGATAGACATCTTTTTTATTTATCTAAAAGTACACACCCTTTAGGACTTCTTGAAAGTCTTATGATTAGCTCCACCGAATATGCCATTATAGCAACAGACCTTGATAACAAAGTGGTTTTGTGGAATAAAGGTGCAGAATTAATATACGGCTACACCTACAATGAAATGCTTCAAAATGAACTTCCTACTAATCTTCATAAAAAAGGCTCTATTGAGAAAAATTTTCTTTATTTGATCAACAGTCCCGCTAAATCAAACTTAATAGACTACTCAATGAATGCTGTAAGAAAAGATGGAACACTACTTCCTGTATCCGTTACTGTAACTCCACGCATAAATAAAAACAACCAAATAGAAGGACTTCTTATAATGACCCGTGAAATAACAAAATACATTCATCAGGAACAATGCAGGGTTGCTTTAATTGAAATTGCTCATCTTGTAAATTCCAACAAGTCAATAGATGAAATGTGTAATGAAATATGCAGTACAATAAGCAACTTTTTAGAAATATCCTTGGTGTTTATCTGCTTATTTGATCCTTCTTATAATAATTTTTATATTAATTCCTGTTCAGGTCCTTGTGAAAATTACAAATCCCATGGCTGTAATTTTTATTCTAATGAGAATGATGTTCCCTGTGGGGTAAAAAGTTGTTTTGAAACATATTCACGCTTTACAATTAATTCTACAGACCTAAAAAATCATGAAATTTTAAAATATATTGATGAAAATAGTTTTAGCAATAGGGATTTTTCAATAATACATATACCCCTTACTTCTGACGACTCATTAATTGGCATACTCCACATTATTGTATCAACTTCAAGAAAAAATTTTTTGCTTAAAGAATCCCAAGTTTTAAGCCTTATTGCAAATGAAATAACGTCAGGTATCCAAAGAAGACGCCTTGTGGAAGAAATAAAGGATTATGCAGAAAATCTAGAAAAAATGGTCAAAACTCGTACTGACCAATTACGTGAAAAAGATGCCCAGCTAATTCAATCTGCAAAACTTGCAACTTTAGGTGAAATGGCAACTGGAATAGCCCATGAAATAAACCAGCCTTTAGCAGGTATAAGCCTTATAACCCAAGGCCTTATCTTAGCTAAAGTTAGAAATGTATTAAATGATAAACTTTTATTTGAAAAATTAAATTCAATAATTGAACAAACTGAAAGAATTAACAAAATAATCGGCCATTTAAGAACATTTGCAAGACAGTCTGACCATACAAAAAAAGAAATAGATATAAAAAAACCACTATTTGATATGTTTAAACTTATAGGCGAGCAGCTTATAAAGAGAAAAATAACTGTAGAAACCAATATTGAAGATAACCTCCCCCCCATACTTGCAGATCATAATAAACTTGAACAAGTATTTTTGAATATTATAACAAATGCAAGAGATGCAATTGAAGAACTTAGAATGAAAAATCCAGATAAAAAAGACGGGAAAATAACAATAAATGCACATTCTCAAAAAAATACCGTTGTAATTGAAATTATAGATAACGGTATTGGCATTTCTGAAAAAGTCAAAGAAAAAGTTTTCGAGCCTTTCTTTACTACCAAAGATGTTGATAAAGGTACTGGACTTGGACTTTCAATAACCTATGGAATAGTTAAAGAGTTTGATGGTATAATAGAAATAGAATCAAAAGAAATGCAAGGAAGTAAATTCATAATAAAATTCCCTGCATATTTAAAGTAACTATTTCTCATTTTCTGGAAGTTTGAAGGAGTCTGGTTCTTAAGCATTAATTTTGGTTCTAAAAGGTTAATTTATCTTTCATATATTTGTTAAAAAACTTGCAAAGTGATATAATATCTTGGTATTATCTTTTGTATATTAACATAATATACAGGTATAAACTAAGGTGATATAATAGTTATGTAAGTTTAGCAAAAAGAGGTGTGTGTATTGCCATTTGATGGTGTAGTAGTTAAAAATATGGTCTATGAGTTGTCTGAAATACTTATAGGTGGGCGTATTGATAAAATATATCAGCCAGAATATGATGAAACATTGATAAATATAAGAGCTCAGGGGAAAAATCTTAAGCTTGTTATTTCTGCAAATGCAAGCTATCCTAGAATTCATCTGACAGAAAACACAAAGAAAAATCCTTCTACTCCTCCAGTTTTTTGCATGCTATTGCGAAAACATCTAGTAGGAGGAAAAATTACAGAAATATCTTTTCATGACTTTGAAAGAATAGTTGTTTTACATATTGATAATATAGGTGAGCTAGGAGACTTAACACAGAAAAAACTTGTTGTTGAGATAATGGGTAAACACAGCAATGTAATTCTTTTAAACTCTGAAGATAAAATCGTTGATTCTATTAAGCATATAGACAAAGATATCAGCAGTGTAAGGGAAATTATGCCTGCAAGGCCCTATTCTCTTCCACCTGTCCAAGACAAAATAAGCCCTAAAGACTTAGATGTTGATTCTTTATTTGAAAATATAGAGGATGAATCTAACCGTATTGCAAAATTCCTCTTATCTAACATCAAAGGTTTTAGCCCTTTACTTTGCAAAGAAGTATGCTTTCGTTCTGAAATTGAACCAGATACTTTAATTAAAAATCTTTCAGATAAAGATATAAAAAATATAAAAATTGCTTTAAACAATGTAGTTGAAGACATCTTAAGTTCAAACTTCACTCCTTGCATTATATGGCGTGACCCTGATATTTTAAAACCATTAGATTTTCATTGTATGAAGATCACTCAGTACCAACATGTTGAATTTTTTGATTCCATCAACAATGTTTTAGACATATTTTATTCTTCAAAGGATAATATTGAAAGACTCACGCAAAAAAAAGCTTCTATCTTTAAAGTGCTTAATAATGGCATAGACAGATGCAATAAAAAAATAACAATATATCAAGATATAATACGGGAATCTGCCGAAAGAGACAAATACAAACTATTTGGGGAACTAATAACTTCAAATATTTACTGTATACCTAAAAATTCTGAAAAAGTATCTTTGTTAAACTATTATAGCAATGATAATGAATATGTGGAAATTCCTTTAGACAACAATCTTTTGCCACAGGAAAATGCACAAAAATATTTTAAAAAATATGCAAAATCCAAAACAGCCTATGCTCATGCAAAAGAACAACTTAAAGAAACTTATTCAGAATTAGAATACCTAGAAAGTGTGTTTCACAATTTAGAAAATTGTAAAACCCTTTCAGAAATTGAAGAAATACGTCAAGAGCTGGTTTTAGCAGGCTATTTAGCTGCAAAGAAAAAAAATAATAACAAAAAAAACACATTGAAGTCCAACCCATTAAAATACCAGTCCTCTGATGGCCTAATTATATACGTTGGAAAAAACAATGTTCAAAATGACATTTTGACACTAAAAACTGCTTCTTCAAATGATATTTGGCTTCATACAAAAAACATACCTGGATCACATGTAATAATCAAAAAGGAAAAAGGGGATATTCCCAAAAGTACATTAGAAGAGGCGGCTCTTTTGGCTGCTTATCACAGTAAAGCTAAAATGTCAGCTCAAGTTGAAGTGGATTATACCACTGTAAAGAATGTTAAAAAACCAAAAGGTGCAAAACCGGGTATGGTAACTTATGTAAGCTATAAAACAATTTTTGTCACACCCCATGAAG
The DNA here is from genome assembly GCA_012841175.1 of Clostridium sp. GTDB lineage: Bacteria > Bacillota > Clostridia > Acetivibrionales > Acetivibrionaceae > Herbivorax. Next base: position 1,775 of record DUVG01000198.1, on the reverse strand, counting down.
AATTGGTAAATAAATTAAAAAAAATAAATATTTAAAATAAGGAGTGTTAGTATGATATCAAAAAAGGTAGTTGAAAGCCTAGAAAGGGCTTCTTGGGTTAGAGCGATGTTTGATAAAGGTGCAAAACTTCGCCAGATACATGGAGATGCAAACGTCTATGATTTTTCACTAGGCAACCCTGACCCTGAACCTCCAACTTCAGTAAAAGATGCTTTAAAAGAAATAATATCCGACGACCAAAAAGGTATTCACCGATATATGAATAACGCTGGTTTTTTTGATGTAAGAGAAAAAATTGCTAAAAATATAAATAATGAAACAGGACTTTCTCTTACTGAGAATAATATTATAATGACTTGTGGTGCAGCAGGTGGCCTTAATGTTATTTTTAAAACTCTTTTAGATTCAGAGAATGAAGTTATAATTTTTGCACCATTTTTTGGTGAATACAATTTTTATATTGACAATCACGGTGGAAAGCCTGTAATAATACCACCTGTAAAGGGCAGCTTTGAGCCTGACTTAGAAATATTTGAATCCAAAATAACAAAAAAAACCAAAGCATTAATTATTAATTCCCCTAATAATCCTTCAGGATATATTTACAGTGAAAAAACTTTAAAAAATATATCTGACATAATAAATTCAAAAGAAAAAGAGTTTAACAGTACAATATATGTAGTATCTGACGAACCATATAACCAACTGGTTTATGATGATATAGAGCTTCCATCTATATTAAAAATATTTAAAAACTCATTTGTTGTAAACTCTTTTAGTAAATCTCTGTCTCTTCCAGGGGAACGAATTGGCTATATTGCAGTGAGCCCAGATATTGAAAATGTTGAAACTGTCATTAATTCACTGATTTTTTCCAACAGAATTTTAGGATTTGTAAATGCTCCTGCCCTATTTCAAAAAGTAATCAGCCACTCCCTTGATGCTAAAGTGGATGTGGAAATATACAAAACAAGGCGTGACAGATTGTATGAAATTGTTACTGAAAGTGGTTTTTCTTGCATAAAACCTCAAGGAGCATTTTATTTATTTCCCCAATCCCCTATTGAAAATGATGTGGAATTTGTAGAACATGCTTTAAAATATAATCTGCTTTTAGTTCCTGGTACTGGCTTTGGATGCCCTGGTTATTTTAGATTGACATACTGTGTAAGCATTGAAACTATTGAAAACTCATACCCTGCTTTTAAAGCATTAGGAAAGGACTATAACCTTATTTAAAGAAGGCCTTTTAGTGGGACTTATGGGTTTGTCCCCTAAAAAAGATTGCTTTTATCGAATACTATATATAAAGTATATAAAACTTTTTATTAAAGTTTATTTAACTAAAGAGACTTTAATCTCTTTAGTTTTAAAATATTAAAAAATTAAAAGGGGGAGACATGTAATGAAAAAACTTACATGCATAATTATTGTCGCTACTTTTATCGTGACACTTCTCGCTTCTCCACCAACAGTTGAGGCAGCTAACTTTAACTATGGAGAGGCACTACAAAAAGCAATTTTGTTTTATGAATTTCAAATGTCAGGAAAATTACCTGATAACATGCGTACAAATTGGCGTGGAGATTCATGTCTTGAAGACGGCAGTGATGTAGGACTAGACCTTACCGGTGGTTGGTTTGACGCAGGTGACCACGTAAAATTCAATCTTCCAATGGCTTATACCGCTACAACTCTTGCATGGGCAGTATATGAATACGAAGATGCACTAAAAAGAAGTGGACAGCTTCCGTATTTAAAACAGCAAATAAAAT
>DUVG01000197.1 GCA_012841175.1 Clostridium sp. | reverse complement strand
CTGTAGCGATTTATTATGATGCTATACAAAAAGGTGAATATGAGTTTTTTGTAAATGAACAAACAGTATTACCGATGATGTATATGCCTGATGCTATCAAAGCAACAATAGATATCATGCAAGCAGAACCAGAAAAAATTAAGATTCATACGAGTTATAATTTGACAGCTTTCTCTTTTTCTGCTAAAGATTTGGAAGAAAATGTTCGTAAATATATTCCAGAATTAAAATGTAGTTATGCTCCAGATTTTAGACAAAATATTGCCAATTCTCGACCAGCATCTATAGATGACTCATCTGCACAAAAAGATCGGGGTTGGAAAGCTGATTATGACTTGGATGCTATGTCACAAGATATGATAGAAAATTTAAAAAAAAGACTTTCATAAAAAAATAGAAATTTCCTTGCAAAAGGGTAGTATTTAGTTATACACTCAATCATTAATTTTTTATATATTAATTTAATTCTTATGAAAAGATTGTTGTTTGTGTTGCCAGTATTGGCTTTGTTTACTGTTTTGTTTGCTGGATGTTCAAAAGATTCTGAGTATATTCAGTGTACAGAAGAACAAAAATCAGCTGAAGTTTGTACTTTGGAATATTTCCCAGTTTGTGGAGATAATGGTGTAACTTATGGAAATGCTTGTTCAGCTTGTGCTAGTCAAGAAATAGATTCTTACAAAAATGGAGAATGTGAACTTGACTGCGATGAAGATGATGAAACTTGTGGAATAGATGAATTGGAATAATTGTCTCTAAGTATAATAAAAAACTCCGAATTATCGGAGTTTTTTTTGTAAAGGTTTTTTGTGTAAGTAGAGAGTTGTGTATTTATCAATAGTAAGTGTTTTTTATTTAAGGAATTTTATATTCGTCGTTTACTCATAGGAAGTAGTATAACTTTTTTCTTAAAAACATCCTCTACGTATTTTTTCATTTGTAAAGGCATGACCAAATATTCAGATGCTGCATGTGATACTCCAATTAATGAAAGAGTAGTTGTTTTTTCTTCTCTCTTTCATTCTCTTCGGTTTTTAATGTTTTTTATATTAATTATTTAATTTTTTTAATTTCTTCATCTACTAAAATATCCAGATTAAAAGAATTTCTTTCGTTTTCACATTTAGCCATTTCTTCTTCGGGATAATTACCACAATTTGAGTAACGAGCTAAAAAAATAACTGTGTAAATATAATCATCTATAACTGTACCATAAGCATATTGAGAGTAAACTGATCCGGCGGCTCCTTCGCTTGAATTGGCAATACAATATTTTTTCCCGTTTATTTTCTTTTTTGCTATCTTTAAAGGATTGCCGTTTATCTCTTCACATTCTATTTCTCCATTTTCTGGCCAGAATTCTAGGCGAGGATACACTTCTGTTTTGTATTTGTTTATTTTGTAATTTGAAAAAGAAATATAATCGGCTTTAAAATTTTCCGGAAGGATATTATTTTTTTCTTCTAAATTTTTTATTTCTTCTATATGGATCGTGCCTGAAGATTGATGGACCCCATCGTTTTCAGCTATTAACTCACCTGAGACTTGTATATTTTGATTATTTTCTAAAGTAGCTAGAAAATTTTCGTTTTCATTTGTTTGCAAACGATAATAACCATCATTTGTCTGTATTCCAAAAAGACAAATATCGTTGTGAGGTTTGTTTTTGTCTATTACAGGTAAACAAACAAATTTACCTTGAGCGATAAACATGTTCTTTTTTTCTTCTTCTGTTTCTGTAGTTATTTCATTGTTTGTTTCTGGAATTTTAGAACCGGGTGAAATAAAATTAATTACAAAAAGGACGCCAGTTAAAATTACCAGTAAAGCAAAAGTATAAATTAAAGCTTTTATTAGTCTATTCATTTTATTTTAATAAAAATTAATCTTCTTTTTTAGGTTTCATTAGAGGAAACAGGGTTGTTTCCCTGACTGGTTTATTGCATAAAAAAGCAAACAATCTTTCGCCAAAACCAAAACCACAAGTAGGCGGCATGCCATGCTCTAGCATTTCGACAAATTCCCAGTCAGCCATCATCGCTTCATTATCCCCTCTGTCTATTAATTCTTGTTGCAAATTAAATCTTTTTCTTTGGTCTATTGGGTGAAAAAATGTTCATGTATTTCCTTTTGGATCTCATGATGACATAAAAATAGGGTGATGAAGAAACAGCAAATCTCCAGCTTGTGATTTTTTTATAAAATTTTCAAGCACTTCTTCTGATGGGAATACTGATAAAAATATTGTGTTAACTTCTTCTCATCCTTTTATCATCAATCCATTGAATCTTGAACAAAAATCTTTTTCGAAAAAGTTTTTTCGCTTGAATCCAATGGGATCATAGACCATAGGAATAAAATTTTTCATGGATGGGTCCATATCTAAAGCATTTAGTTGAAAAAACTCATCGAGTGTTTTTGTGATTTCTTTTAGTTTCATAGTTTTTTTTGAGTGAATTATATTAAAAGAGATAATATAAATAATAAGAATAATTTTTCTAAAATCAATCTATAAGTTTCATGGGTTAATTATCATTCAAAAAGCACCACCAAATAAATATAGT
>DUVG01000196.1 GCA_012841175.1 Clostridium sp. | reverse complement strand
TTAACTGATTTATTCAAGTTAAAAGGAGTACCTATTACACCTTCTAACAAAATGTATACTTCTGTGCCTTAAGCAAGCTGTTTGTTAATTTCAAACCTCTGTGACAAATCCCCATAGAGGTTCTCCCTATATAATCTTAAAAGTTTATTTAAAATAAAATCCCCCTATAAATTTATATTATAAGGGGATTTTATTTTAATTGAATGAATTTTTTATAAAGCGAAAAATCATAGGAAAAAAACCATTTTGATAAAACAAAAAAGGTTCTTTGTCAGGAAACAATTTAATAAATCGAATTATATATACTACCATGAAAATGGCAATAAAGAAAAAAGTTAACCTATTAAATACTACTTTATTTTCTCTAACTTTTTTGTAATTAATAAGAACAACTACAGTAGGTAGAAAAAATAAAGGATGATAGTAAAAGGCTCCTGATAAATCACCTTTAATAAATGAAATTATTGCCCTTGTCATTCCACATGAAGGACAAGGAATTCCAGTTAAATTTAATAATAAACAAATACTTCTACCTGTTGTAATGTTTACAGCTATACTTATAAGCCCTATAACTAAAAATACAACAATAATTTTTTTCACATTACCAACTACCACTTAGTTTATTTATATTACTTTGCATTATTGCCACTGAAACAATGCTTAATCCCAAAAGGGTAAGAATTAAGTACAATACTGACTCATCAGATGCAACAGCACCTTCTGTATTTAATTGTGCAGTATAAATTCTTTTTCCCATCTTGTAATTCCAAAAGTACACATAAATTCCACATGTTACAATCATTAGCAATATTTCTGTTCCTGGATTTGCATTTTCTCCATTATAATTTGTGATATCTTCTGTCATTTTGTACATCCAGTATATACCATAGATCCCACAAGTAATAATAGATAGCAAAATTGCAGTTCCAATACTTCTTTTCTCCATGTTCTCACCCCCTATTCTTAATTAATATTAGTTGTCAACTTAAAATATGTTATTAAAAAAATATTATAAAAGAATTCTTTCAATATTATAACTTAATAAGCATCATCACTCAATGTAAATACTTTGAATAATACAAAAACAAGAATTTTTTTGCTTAACAACAATTAATTCGACAAAAATTACAAAAAACCTTTTAGCTATACTAAATAATTTATTTAATTGCTCCTTTTAAATTAATTCATTATCTAATTTTATCCTGGTCTTATAAATAACTGTTGTTCCCATTATAAGTACAAATACAGATAACACCAACAGTAATATGTTGTCTACTGATAATTGTGGAAATTTAGTAGCCAAAACAGTATAAGAATTTATACCAATGTGTAGAGTAATAGGTCCCAAAATTGACTCTGTCCACAGATATATATAAGCAAAAAACAAACCTAACAAAAAAGCATAACTTCCTTGAATAAGGTTAAGATGCAAAAGTCCAAACAAAAAGGCTTGTATGACTATGGCTTTTGTTATACTAATATTCTTTTTTAATTCATTAAAAATAAATCCTCTAAAAATAACCTCTTCTAAAATAGGGAAAAGTATTCCTGTACTCAATAATAATAAAATTACACTATTAGAAGAAAGAATTTTCTCAATAAGGACGTTGTACTCTGAAAAAGAATGTTCTAAATCAAAGTAATATACAATAGCATTTAAGATAAAATCTACAACTATATTTGCAGCTATCCCAACAAAAATCAAAATAAAAAACTTATAAAAATGCATTTTAGAAAAACCTGCTTCTTTAACTATGTTTCTCTTCTGAATTTTAAATACTATAAAATATCCTAGAATAGAAATAATAAAAGAAACAATATAAATAACAGGTGTGTATTGAGAAATAAAATTATCCATTTCTTCTTGAAGGTACATAAGATCTGTTGAAAATTTTAAACTTCCTATGTTCTTTAAAAAAAAGAAAAACATCACAAGAGAGGAAGCCAAAAACTGTGCTAACATAAATACCAGCAAATAAAGTAAAATATTCATAACCATTCCAGACTTTTTATTCATATAATTTAACCCTTCCTTTTGCTAACTCTTTCATTCGTTCTAGTACTTTAAAAGGGACATGTAAATCTCCTCTGCCTGTTCCTAGCTTTATATTAGGTTTTAAGTCGCCATGAAAATCACTTCCTCCTGTTGGTATTAAATTGTGTATTATAGCTAGTCTTGAAAAAAGCATCGTCTCATGGGGCGTATTATCAGAATAAAATGCTTCAATACCTTCTAGTCCATATTTTTTTAACTCATATAGCAATGAATACAGTTCTTCTAGTGTAATATTTAAATAAATTGGATGGGCTAAAACAGGTATCCCTCCACATCTTACAATTTCCTCTATAGCTTCTTTTGGCACTAATTTTTCTCTTTTCACATATGCAGGCTTCCCAACAGAAAGATATTTACTAAAAGCCTCACTTATATTTTTCACATATCCTTTTTTAACTAAAGCACTTGCTATATGAGGTCTTCCCACAAGTTTATCCCTTGCTTCCCTTTTCACATCATCTAAACTGATATCAAAACCTAATTCATTGAGCTTTTTGATCATTTTAGGATTTCTTTCTTCCCTACTAGCTTTAAGTCTATTAAGTAAGGGAGTTAATCTTTTATGATTACCTTCAAAAAAATATCCCAATAAATGCATTTCACTAGTAGAAGTAAAGTCAGCACTTATCTCTACACCTGCTATAACTTCAAGCCCTACTTTCTCAGCTTCCCTCAAGGCCTCATCAACACCATCTATTGTGTCATGGTCTGTTAAAGCCAGTGCCGAAAGTCCTACTTTTTTTGCATATCTAACAAGTTCTGAAGGTGTCATAGTCCCATCAGAAACAGTGGAATGAGTATGTAAATCAATAAATTTATCCATAAACCCTTTCTCCTAAGCCTTTATGTATATTGTAAACAAATTTCAGGAGGAAAATTCCCTGAATATATCATTTTTAATATTTTATCCAATATAGAAAGTGACATACTTGCTTCTCTTTTTGTTACAATATTTTCTCTAATTGCAACCGAAAGCTCATCTGCATCTAAAATCTCAACCTTTCCATCTGGCATTATTTTAACATCTAAAAGTAAATCTATTAAAATATACTTATCCTCTTCTTTGTAATATTTAACATCAATAATATCACAATACCAGTATATAAACTCCCCTGTTGGCCCAAAAAACCTGCTTATTTTATACCCCTCTTTTAGAAATGTATATGATATACCTTTGGAAATATCATCACGTTTTTTTATAGGTTTCCATTTTGTAATTAACAGTTCTTCATTTCTAAAAATAAGTTCATCTCCTGTTATATCAACTATTTCATCAGGTATGTATCTTTTTCTGTACACTTTTGGTTTTTTCATAATAATAGCCTCTTAAAAAAGTATTTTAATATAAATGATATCCTTACCATTATACATGAAACACAGAGTTTTTGAAATAAAAAAGTAAAAGATTATTTCCCACATCCTTCCACACTAAGGTTTATGGTGTTATAATATATTTGTCATCAAATTAAAACCTGTGGTGAAATGATGGTAGATATTATGTCTTTTGCATCTAAAGATAACACCTCTAGGGTACTATAGTTAGGAGGAGAATAGTTTGAGTTCAAAAAGAAGCTGTGGTAATTGCTTAAAAGGAACTTTTATTAACATAAATGGTGATATTCTATGTATTGAAAAAGGAGTAGTTTCCTCTGATTATGTTTGCTCAAAACACAGATATCTGCCTGCCCTTAAGTCTTTAAAAAGAAAAATAAACACCTGTAAAGACTGTGAGCACTTTATTATGTTTGATACTAATAAAAGCTTTGAAGATAAGTGTATGGGCATATGTCAACTGTTTACTGTCAGAAAGTACGATGGTAGAAAGAAAAAAACCTGTTCTAAATTTATAAAACGATCAAAGAAAGAAGTTTCTTAAATTTAATTTTTTCTATTATATTATATTCTTATCTTGTCGATAAAGATTATGAAAACTTTATCAAAAATATATATTTAAAATATTTTAGTTGGATAAATATCTATTATAAAAGGGTGATATATTTGAGAGTAAGTGATATATTTAACCAAAAACTAAATGAAATTCAAAGCAGAGTTCCAATAAAAATAGCTGGTTCTCCTGTGCGTGAAAATACTTTTCAGAATATTCTTAATTCTGCTTTAAATAACAATATTAATGAAAATGATACTTTTATCAATATTGATTCTCTAAACTCAAATAACACTATTTTAGGGGCTGTAGATAAGGAAGGCAATGACAGAACTCATGATGTTAACCGTGCAAGGCTTGCTTTAGCAAACAGCACCGCCTATATACCAACTGACAGAAATGAGCTTATGGAAATGATTAATCGAAATATAGAAATTGCTTCGCAAAAATTTGGGGTAGATCCTAATCTTGTCAGGGCTGTTATGAAACAAGAATCAAACTTTAATCCAACTGTAATTTCACGTTCAGGTGCCCAAGGGCTAATGCAGTTAATGCCTGGCACAGCAGACTGGTTAGGCGTAACCGATCCTTTTGATATTTCTCAAAATATAGAAGGAGGAGTAAAATATTTACGGGACCAACTAAACAGTTTTGAAGGAGATATAAAACTTGCACTTGCTGCATATAATGCAGGTCCAGGTAATGTTATAAAATATAATGGTATTCCTCCCTTTAGCGAAACCCAAAACTATGTAGTAAAAGTTCTAGATAACTATACAATGTATTCTGGTATAGGTCAGTAAAAAATTTAAAATTAAGGATTATAAAAAAACTTATTAAAAATACCAAGTAGAACATATTTTTCATTGTTTCTGTACTTGGTATTTTTTTGTTGTTTACAAAACATTCACTGATTAATCCACAATATCCACAGTGTTATCCACATCCATAACCATTTGAAACAACTGCATTTAAGTATTATTTCCACAATATTCACATGTTAAATTTCAACAGCATTCGTCATATTAACAAAATTTATTAATAGGACTTTTGTATCAATTTGTTTTAAGTTTTTTTACGTAAACAACTTTATTTTTTTGCTTACACAACAAAATGTTTCGTCTTAAAACTTGATACCGTAGGCTTTTACATTTTTTATTTTTATGTACACGAATTATAATAAAGACAAATAGACTTTTAGATATAATACAAAAGTACCAATATTATTTCCAGATATTTTTCCACATATTTTTTTATCTATTTAAATAACTACTTATTTTCTTGTGAATAACTAAATATTTCCCCTTAATAATTTAAAAAGTTATCCACAGGTGTTTTCTATCTTTCCCCCAATTTCAGTGCTGGAACAGCATTTAAATACAAATCTGATTCTTTTTCTTTAATTAGCTGATAATAAGCAGAACAAGCTATCATTGCTGCATTGTCAGTGCAAAGTATAGGACTTGGATAATAAGCTTTAAAATTATTATCTTGGGAGGCTTTGGTAAATTCACTTCTTAAGCAAGAATTAGCTGCAACTCCTCCTGCAAGTGCCACTTTAGATGCACCTTTTAACTTTGCGGCATAAATAAGATTATTAACAAGTACTTCTACCACTGCCTTTTGAAAACTTGCACAAACATCCTCTATTTTATAACCCTCACCTTTTTGGTTTTGTACATTTATATAGTTTAACACTGCGGTTTTAATCCCGCTAAAGCTAAAATCAAGGTTGCCCTTTTCAAAATATACCCTTGGAAATTTTATCGCCTCAGCATTACCAAGTTTAGCAGCTTTGTCTATTAATGGTCCTCCTGGATAGCCCATTCCTAATGCCCGTGCCACCTTGTCAAAAGCCTCTCCTGCTGCATCATCTCTTGTTCTTCCCATAATTTCATATTCTCCATAGTCTTTTACATATACAATATGACTATGCCCTCCTGATACAACAAGACAGACAAAGGGAGGCTCTAATTCTTTATGCTGGATGTAATTAGCTGAAATATGCCCTTCAATATGATGCACTCCAATAAGAGGCTTGTCAATTGTAAATGCAAGAGCTTTTGCGGCAGAAACTCCTACTAAAAGCGCTCCAACAAGACCAGGTCCATATGTTACTGCTATCCCATCTAGTTCCTCTAATGTTAGACCTGATTCTTCCAACGCCTGATTGATAACTGGTATAATAAGTTCCACATGCTTTCTAGAAGCTATTTCTGGAACCACACCTCCATACTTTTTATGCAAATCCACCTGAGATGAAATAACATTGCTAACAACCTCACGACCATTTTTCACAATTGAAGCCGATGTCTCATCACAGCTTGTCTCTATTCCCAAAATAAAAATATCATTCATTTTTGCCCACCTGCTTATCTATTATAAGTATTTATTAATGTTTCAAACTATTGAAAAAATATTCTTGTAAAAAACTGATCTATTAAAACCAACACTCCTAAAGTATAAACATAATAGGAAAACACTTTTAAACTGGTTTTTGTAAATATTTTAAGCATGAATTTAATTGCCAGATAACCAGATATACCAGCAGCCAGCATTCCAACTATCAATGGAAGAAATTCTACTTCTAATCCACTTCCATCTTTTATTACATCTATGGCTTCTATAGCTGCAGGTCCTAAAATTGCAGGAATTGACATAAGAAAAGAAAATTTTAACGCAAATTCCCTGTCAAGTCCTCTAAATAGCGCTCCTCCTGTAGTAGAACCAGATCTAGAAACTGCCGGAAGCATGGCAACTACCTGGGCACACCCTACAACTAACGCATCAACAAAACTGGTCTCTTCAAGTTTTTTATTCTTTTTTTCCTTTTTACTAATATATTCTGCAAACCAAAGTACAGTTCCAGTTATTAAAAAACCAACTCCAACAGTTGCGCCTGTTTCTAAAAAACTTTTTAACAAATCTTTAAATATAAATCCCATTATTCCCATGGGTATAGTGGCTACAATTACCAATAAAGCTAATTTGCCAGTAGGCTTTTTTATCATCTCGAAAACATCTTTCCACAAAACAATTATCACCGCTATGAGAGTAGCTATATGAACTGCTATACTAAAGGTTACAGTCCCCTCAGTTATACCAAAAAGTTTATTAAAAAGTACAATATGTCCTGAACTACTTACTGGTAAAAATTCTGTAAGTCCCTGAATAAGTCCTAATATTATTGCTTCAATTATT
>DUVG01000195.1 GCA_012841175.1 Clostridium sp. | reverse complement strand
AATTAAGGAAGCTACTATTGAAGTGGCAGATCTTAAACTAAAAGCTGCTGTTGCACATGGATTGGGCAATGCAAGAAAGCTTCTTGATAAAATCAAAGCTGGAGAGGCAGAATATCACTTTATTGAGATAATGGCATGTCCTGGAGGATGTGTTAACGGTGGAGGACAGCCAATACAGCCTTCAAGTGTTAGAAGTTGGGTTGATTTAAGGGTTGAAAGGGCTAAGGCAATATATGAAGAAGATAGAGCTTTGCCTATTAGAAAGTCCCACGAAAATCCTAAAATAAAAATGCTATATGATGAATATTTTGGTGAGCCTGGTGGGGAGAAAGCACATAAGCTTTTACACACTCATTACCAAAAAAGAGAAAACTACCCACTAGACTAATAAGATATTTAATTTAATTAATAAAAAAATTAAGGTGAGGTTTTTACTTCACCTTAATTTTTTTTATTTTTTCCATCTATTGAAGTTATATTGTAATTGTATTAACATTAATATAAGAAGTATTTTCTATTTTTAAAAAATAATTTTATTGGTATTAGGGGGAAAGTAATGTTTAAAAAAATTATAACCATTCTTGTTTTTGTATGTTTATTTACATCTTCCATGTTTAATCCTGTATTAGGAGAAGATTTAGATGAGGCGCCAAAGGAAGAGAATTTCGTATTAGCAAGTCCATTAGGCAGGATTGGAGATGTTAATGGAGATAATAAAGTAAATTCTATAGATCTTGCACTTTTAAAAAGATATATACTAGAAGCTATTTCTAAATTACCTTTAGAGGATGATTTGTGGGCAGCTGATGTAGATGGGGATAATAACATTACTTCAATGGATTATTCTATAATAACCCAGTATGTTCTTCATTATATAAACCAATTTCCAAAAGAAGACAGAAATGATTATATACAGGTTGATTGTGGTATATCACACTCAATTGCATTAAAATATGACGGGACAGTATGGATTTGGGGAGACAATTCCAACAGAAAATTAGGTATAGATGAAGGGGCAAGTATTACCAAACCTTATAACATAAAAGAACTTCAAGATATAGTTTGTGTTTCAACGGGAGATGAACATTCCTTGGCATTGAAAAAAGATGGTTCTGTATGGGCATGGGGTAGAAATATTGATAACCAGTTAGGTGACGGTACAAATGTAACAAGAAGAATTCCTGTAAAAGTTGAGGAACTGGAAAAAATAATAGATATAGCTGCTGGAGGAAATTTTTCTGTTGCATTAAAGAATGATGGGACAGTGTGGACATGGGGTAACAACCAAAGTGGGCAGCTTGGGGACGGTACAACTTCCAAAAAAGCTGTGCCTGTAGAGGTAGAAGGCTTAAATGGAATACAGAAAATAGCAGTGGGGCATGATCATGTACTGGCTTTAAAAGAGGATGGTACGGTATGGTCTTGGGGTACAGGGGCTTTTGGCCAATTGGGAAATGGCTCTATAGACTCATCTTATGTTCCTGTAAAAGCAAATAATCTTACAGGAGTAAGGGATATATCTGCAGGGAAAAATGTATCTGCAGCTTTAAAAGAGGATGGAACAGTGTGGCTTTGGGGAAATAATGAAACTGGAATGATGGGAGATAATTCTAAGGATTTTTATGATATTCCTAAAAAATATGAGTATGTAGAAGATGTTAGGCAAGTTGATATATCTCAATCTTACATAGCTGTGTTGAAAAATGATGGAACGGTATGGACATGGGGAAATAGTGAAAAAGGTGTTCTTGGAAATGAAAATACTAAAAGAAATGATACACCTGCTAAAGTGGAAGGTTTGTCTTCAATTAGGGCTTTGTCAGTTGGTGAAAACCATCTAGCTGTGTTAAAATCTGATGGCTCAATATGGAGCTGGGGAGATAATAAATATGGTCAAATGGGTAATGGAAGTGGAAATTTTGTAAATGTACCTGTAGATATACCTAATGTGTCTAAAATCACAAAAGTGGTAACAGGGCTAAGACATGTAGTTGTATTAGATGAAGATGGAAACCTATGGGGATGGGGAGATAATTCAAGTCTTCAATTACTGGATTCTACTGACTCTAATATAATGGATTTTCCTTACAAGGTAAAAAGTGAATCAGAGGTGGCTGACATTATTGCAGGACCTAGCCGCACAGGTGTAATTAGACAGGATGGTACTGTAATGCTTTATGCAACTAGAGGCTTTTCAGATAATCAAATAAAACCTTTAGAAATTGAATTTTTTAAAGACTATCAAAAGATAGGAATTGGTGACAAACATATAATTGGAATTGATGACAACCAAAAAGTATACTCTTCTGGAGATAGTTATTGGGGACAATTAGGGAATGGTTCTCAAAATCATCACAATAATTTTGGAGATAATTTCATTGTCAGTGTAGAGGTAAGTGATTTAGAAGGCATAATAGATATATCCACAGGTAAAGACCATACAATAGCCTTAAAAGACGATGGAACAGTGTGGAGTTGGGGAGTAAATTTAAATGGTGAACTAGGCAATGGATTAACATCACATATTAGCTTAGTTCCTACTCAGGTGCTTGAGGTAGAGGATATTGTGGCAATATCTTCTAGTATGTATCATATATTGGCTTTAAAAGAAGATGGAACAGTATGGTCGTGGGGAAAGAATAGTTCGGGACAACTTGGAAATGGGACAACAGCAGCTAGGGTGAGAGTTCCAGTTCAAGTAAAAAATCTTGAAAATGTAGTTGCAATAAAGGCAGGAAGAAACCACTCCATGGCCATAAAAGAAGATGGTTCAGTTTGGGTATGGGGGGACAACACTTTTGGCCAGTTGGGAGATGGTACATATGAGAATAAGCTTCTTCCTGTAGAAAATGAAAAGTTAAAGGGTGCAAAAGAAGTATCAGGTGGAGGAGACTTTACAATAGTTTTAAAAGAAGACGGAACCCTTCTTAGCATGGGCGACAACAGCTTTTCCACTTTGGGAATAGGAAGGATGGATATAGTAACCCGGCCGGTAAAGGCATATTAAATATTTAGTACTTTAAAACTTATTTTAATATATAAAGAAAGCGCGATACCAGGTTACTGTGACAGATGCTGTTTCCTCTTACAATAGAAAACTAATAAGAAGTGAGAGGTTGAAAAATACAACCTCTCACTTCTTATATCTCACTTCTAAATTTACATGGCTCTGTAGAAAGTCCTTGCTATTACTTCAGACTGCTGCTTTGGTGTAAGTTTAATAAAGTTAACTGCATAACCTGAAACCCTTATGGTCAGTTGAGGATAATTTTCCGGCTCTTTCATTGCTTTTTCAAGTACAGCCTTTTCAAGGATGTTAATATTAATATGATGACCTCTTTGAGCAAAATATCCGTCTAATAATGCAACTAGATTGTTAATCCTAGAGCTTGTATCTTTTCCTAAAGAGTCGGGTACAAGAGAAGTTGTTAGGGATATTCCGTCTTTGCAGTATTCATAAGGAATTTTTGCCACTGAATTTAAAGCTGCTAATGCACCTAATTTATCTCTTCCATGCATTGGATTTGCACCTGGTGCAAAAGCCTTACCCTTTTTTCTTCCGTCAGGAGTGGAGCCGGTTTTCTCACCATAAACAACATTTGAGGTAATGGTAAGAATTGAAAGAGTGTGTTTTGAATTTCTATAAGTGGAGCATTTTTTTAATTCAGTATAGAAATCCCGTACTACAGAAAATGCAATGCTGTCCACTCTGTCATCATCATTTCCAAATTGAGGATAATCACCTTTTATCTCAAAATCCGTTATAAGGCCTCTTTCATCTCTAATAACTTTAACATAAGTGTATTTAATAGCACTTAAAGAGTCCACAAGAACAGAAAGACCTGCCAAACCAAAAGCCATAAATCTTTCAACTTCTGTATCATGAAGTGCCATCATTAATCTTTCGTATGCATATTTGTCATGCATATAATGAATAATGTTCATTGTATTTACATATAATTTAGCAAGCCATTTTTGCATATGTTTAAACCTGTTTAAAACTTTGTTGTAATCTAAATATTCATCTGGATAAGGTTCCATTTCAGGGGCAACCTGCTCACCTGTTATTTCGTCTTTTCCACCATTTAAAGCCAAAAGGAGAAGTTTAGGAAGATTACAGCGTGCTCCAAAAAACTGCATGTCTTTACCTGTACGCATAGCAGATACACAGCATGAAATGCTATAATCATCGTTGAAATTAGTTCTCATAATATCATCGTTTTCATATTGAATTGCACTGGTTTCCATAGAAACCTTAGCACAAAACTTTTTAAAGTTTTCTGGAAGTCTGTGAGACCAAAGTATTGTAATATTTGGTTCAGGAGCTGGCCCTAGATTAAACAAAGTTTTAAGAAAACGAAAAGAAGTCTTAGTAACCATATGTCTTCCGTCTTCACACATTCCACCTATGGATTCGGTTATCCATACCGGGTCACCTGCAAATAGCTCGTTATATTCAGGAGTTCTAAGATGCCTAATCATCCTAAGCTTAATAACAAATTGATCAATCAGTTCTTGAGCTTCAATTTCTGATAAAACCCCTTCCTTTAGATCTCTTTCTATATATATATCAAAGAAAGTGCTTACTCTGCCTAAAGAGTTTGCAGCACCATTGGTTTCCTTTAGTGCTCCAAGGAAGGCAAAATATGTCCACTGAATAGCTTCTAAAGCATTTTTAGCAGGTCTTCTAATATCATATCCATATTCTTTAGCCATTTGAACAAGTTCATTTAAGGCTTTGATTTGTTCAAAAACCTCTTCTCTTAAACGGATTATTTCTTCCGTCATATCCATATCAAGAAGTCTGTTTAAATCTTCTTGTTTTTTGTTAATAAGCCTAGTAACGCCATAAAGTGCAACTCTTCTATAATCTCCAATAATTCTGCCGCGACCGTAAGCGTCAGGAAGCCCTGTGATTACTCCACATCTTCTCGCAAGTTTCATATCATCTGTATATGCACTAAAGACTCCGTCATTATGTGTTTTACGAAACTTATTAAAAATATTATCAATTTCTGGAGAGAGTTTATGGTTATATTTTTCGCAGGACTGTTTTGTCATCCTAATACCACCAAAAGGAATAACAGCCCTTTTTAGTGGACTTTCTGTTTGAAGGCCTTTAATTAACTCATTTTCCTTATCAATATATCCTGGCAGATGACTTGTAATTCCAGAAATTATATTAGCGTCAATGCTTAGCACACCACCATTTGAATGTTCTTCTTTAAGAAGCTCTTTGCACTTATACCATAGCTTTTCTGTTTTCACACTTGAGGAAGCTAAAAAACTTTCAGATCCATCATAGGGTGTATAGTTTTTTACTATAAAATCACGAACATCAATATTTTCTTGCCAAATACCAGATGTGAAATTTCTCCATGCATTTCCAGACATAATATCCCTCCTTCTAAACTCTTAAACTAAAGTTAGAGTGTTATTTATAAAAATAAAAACCACCTGAGCGTTACTAATGCCCAGGCGGTCGGCTACTTTAAAATCATACTCCATGTGGTAAACTCCACTTCCGCCAGTTGTATGATTTTGAATTTCATTTATTAATATATGCATTTTATGCATTTATACTTAACAAATCAAAAAAACGTAGTTGTTATTTTTTAGCTAAAACTTTTTTTAATTTTGCAAATCTTGGTAGTCCATCTTCTAGTGGAGGAGTTGATTCTCCTTGAATTAATGGAAGAGCATACTTAATAAAGTCCTCTGTAACTCCATTTCCTTCTTTGTTTATCCACTCTCTTGGAACTGTTTTTTCTGTGTTTGCAACATCATCTAGTTTAATAAGTTTAGTGTTACATTTGTACTCACTGCCTTCTGCTCTTTCGAAAGCAACCATGTAGTCAGTTTTTCCTTCTACTGCATATCTAACAGCCATTTCCCCTGCCATATATGCTTCGTTTACGTCTGTTAAAGAACCAATATGAGAAGCACATCTTTGTAGAAGACTAAATTCAATTCCACGAACTTTAGTGTTTAGTTTTT
>DUVG01000022.1 GCA_012841175.1 Clostridium sp. | reverse complement strand
TGTGCAAATTGCAGGTTCAACTGTGAGCAGGGCAACT
Source organism: Clostridium sp. (assembly GCA_012841175.1). GTDB lineage: Bacteria > Bacillota > Clostridia > Acetivibrionales > Acetivibrionaceae > Herbivorax. The sequence continues at coordinate 5,422 of DUVG01000022.1, read as the reverse complement.
CTTCACAATATGGACTATATTGAAGAGAGGGATATACGCATTGGGGATTGGGTGAAAATAAGAAAAGCAGGAGATATAATTCCTGAGATTATAGAATCTATACCTGAAAAAAGAAGTGGAAATGAGCAGCCATTTATTATGCCCCAAAAATGTCCTGAATGCGGAGCAGATGTGGTAAGGGAAGAGGGAGAAGTTGCACACAGATGTACAGGTATTGAGTGTCCTGCGCAGCTTTATAGGAGTATTATCCACTTTGCTTCAAGGGATGCAATGAATATTGACGGATTAGGTCCTGCTATAATTGAGATGTTGCTAAAAAAAGGCTTTATTAAAGGAATAGCAGATTTGTACTATTTAAAAGATTTAAAGGATGAACTTTTAAAATTAGACAGAATGGGTGAAAAATCTGTAGAAAATCTTTTAAACTCAATTGAAAAAACTAAAGACAATAATATTGACAGACTTATAAATGGTTTTGGAATAAAGCATATAGGTCTTAGAGCTGCACAGCTTTTGAGTGAAAATTTTGAATCTATAGATGAAATTAGAAATGCTTCTTTGGAGGATTTTACAAACATACCTGAATTCGGTGAAAAAATGGCAGAAAGTCTTGTTGTTTTTTTCAAGCAGAGTCAAACTGAAGATACAATAAATAAGCTTAAAGATGCAGGGGTAAATTTAAAAAGTAAAGGAAAAGCTAAACTCAATGATAATAGATTTGAAGGTCTTACTTTTGTTTTAACTGGAACTTTAGAAAACCTAAAGAGAAATGAGGCAGGAGAAATAATAAAGAGCTTTGGTGGGAAAGTATCTGGAAGTGTTTCTAAGAAAACAGATTATGTTTTGGCAGGAAAGGAAGCAGGCAGTAAACTTAAAAAGGCAAACGAGCTTGGAATAAAAATAATTGATGAAAATCAGTTTAGACAAATGATTGAGAATTAATTCTATCATTTAAGATGCTGATTCTTTCCCTTAAAATGCTCTTTACATCCCTATTTAAAATACCTGCATTTAAAATTAACAGATGAGGAAATGCAAGGAAAAACCTTTTGTATTTTACTACTATTTCCTTATATTTATTAACAGACAAATCCGAGTAGTTTATAATTGCTTTTCTTAAATCTAGCATGCTGGCTATTGATTTAAAAGTATCAAAAAGGAAGTGCCACCATTTTGAGTTACCCCCCCTAATCCAGCTTTCTAAATAATATGGTGGTATGGGTGTTAGCGGAAACATGTGTCTTAGGATGATATTTTCCTCTTTTGGTGTCAGTTCAAAATCCTCATGAGCATTTTGTAAGGATTTTCTTGGGTGAAAAAAGCCATGCAGGGGGTGTCCGTTATTTTTGTCATGCCAATCGTATAAAAAGTAATCGTGAAGTAAAGCTCATCTTATTAGCAATGGAAAAAATGGAATTTAAAAAGCTACTAAAAAGAGGTATAATTTTCAGTAGCTTTTTAAATTCTTAAGAAAATCTTAAGAATTTTATTAAGTGTTTTGTAAAATCTGCCTGATATACTATAAGAAAAAAGGCAGGTGATTTGGCATGTATATTTTTGAAAAAGTACAGGAGGTTTAAATAATGGATAAATACAATATTTTGGTGTGCGATGATGACAAGGCGATAGTTAATGCGCTGGAAATTTACTTAAGGCAGGAAAACTATAATGTTGTCAAGGCATATACAGGAAAACAGGCATTAGAGGCTTTAGAGCAGGAAAAAATCCATCTGGTTATAATGGATGTGATGATGCCTGAGTTGGACGGACTTACTGCAACGGTAAAAGTACGCAAAGAGCTGAATATACCCATAATAATATTGTCTGCAAAATCAGAGGACACAGACAAAATAATAGGTCTTAACTTTGGTGCCGATGATTATGTAACAAAGCCGTTTAATCCTTTAGAGCTTATTGCAAGGGTAAAATCCCAGCTAAGGCGGTATACTTTGCTGGGAGGAGCAGAAGAAAGAAGAGGGATATTTAAAACCGGAGGGTTGGAGCTTGATGTTGAGGCAAAGGAATTGAGAGTTGACGGGGAAATGGTGCGGTTGACGGCAAGGGAATATGGCATTATTTTATTTCTCATGCAGAATATGGGTAAAGTATTTTCCATTGATGAAATATATGAAAATGTGTGGAATGAGCCTTCATATTCAGCGGAAAATACAGTTGCTGTACACATCCGACGTATAAGGGAAAAAATTGAGATTAATCCAAAAGAACCAAAATATTTAAAGGTGGTGTGGGGAATTGGGTATAAAATTGAAAAATATTAAATATTCAAAAATTAGTAAGGTAATTGGGGTTATTATGGCCTGGCTATGTTTTGTCAGCATATGTGGAAGTGTTTTTTTTCTTATAAAGAATGATCAGATTGTAGCATCTAACAGCTATTACAGTTATCCTAAGTATGTATCGAATTTTTCAACACATGTAGTAAGCATTGTAGATTATTATATTTGGCTGAAAGGTCCAAAAAGTGAAGAAGAAATCAGGGTTTTCTATGCCCAAGAAGATGATGATATTGTGAATCAGAAAATGGCTTCCTTTCACAATGCTACAAGGGTTATTTCCAAAAACTTAAATTTTGCATACTATATTAAGAATACTGAAACGGGAGAAATTATAACAAATGTAAATGTAACAGAATGGAAAGAAAAAAACCCTGTTGAAATTTTAAAAAAGCAACAAGAATATGTGTTTATAAACCAAAAGGGAATAAATTATGATACCGTTGTGATGTATCATCTAGATGAAATAGCGGAAAAAGTAAATGAGACGCCCTATGAAGTTCACTGTGCAGTTATAGAACCGTTAAAAAAAGGAGACGAGTTTTATAATGACTATATTTACTATAAAAGAGTTAAGACAATAACAGCATTTGCAATTGTTTTAATGGTAGTAAGTTTTATACTGCTGCTAGGGGTACTGATATATCTTTTTTATTTTGCTGGGAGAGATGAAAAAAGCAGGAAATTATCATTAAGTTTTATAGACAGGATATACGTAGACATACAAACACTGATTGTATTTATTTTTTTTCCAGTATATATATCTTGTTTTCGGCATGCAATAGATTCATTTTACGGAAGTACAACAGGGTACATTTTTGGGATTATAATTTTATTGAGTGTGGCTTTCTTTGTGGTACTTACCTATTTGCTGTCCCTGACAAGACAAAAAAAGGCTGGAAAAATCCTTGAAAACATTTTATTCTTAAAGATTTTAAAGAAGATAAAAGATTTTATTAAAATTTGTTATAACGGCAAGATTTTTAGGGTGTGGATACTTTTGATACTTCCACTTTATACCTTTATAAATATTCTTCTGGCTTTTGCTGCAGGAATTAATGCGAATAGATACAACGGAGAAGAATTTTTTTTATTTACAGTTGTTATACTGGCTATTGTTAATTTGGCAGCTTTCTTTTTTACTGCAAGAGGATTAAAAGCAATTTCCATAATTATGGAGGGAACTAAACAGATATCCGGGGGCAATCTGGACTATAAAATGGATGTAGATAAAATGTCCCTTGCCTTTGCAGCTTTTGCCGAAAACATCTGTAATATTCAGGGAGGATTAAAAAAAGCCGTGGACAAAGCGATAAAGGGGGAACGAATGAAAACTGAATTAATTACCAATGTAACCCATGATTTGAAAACTCCCTTGACCTCCATAATAAACTATGTTGATTTGCTCAAAGGAGAAGAAATTGGGAGTAAGAAGGGGAAAGAATATATAGGTGTTCTTGAGGAAAAATCCGCACGGCTAAAAGTTCTCATTGAAGATTTGGTGGAAGCAAGCAAGGCATCTAGCGGAAACATGCCGGTAAATTTAGAAAAAGTAAATTTATATGAGCTTGTTATGCAAGTCTATGGGGAATTCCAGGAAAAATCAGAAAAAGCGGCCCTTGATATTCGCATTAACGCTGCTGACAGAAATATATTTGTACTAGCTGACGGGAAGCATATGTGGCGGATAATGGAAAACCTTATGTCCAATGCATTGAAATATTCAATGAAAGGTTCGAGGGTATATATAAATATATCAAAAAATAATACAGATGGTGTGTTGACAATAAAGAACATATCGGCACTTCCCCTTGAAATACCGGCAGAGCGGTTGACTGAAAGATTTGTAAGAGGGGATGAATCAAGAACAACAGAAGGATCAGGGCTTGGCATTTCTATTGCTCAAAGCTTGACTTATGTACAGAAAGGAAAGTTTAATATAGAAATAGACGGGGACTTGTTTAAGGTGATTGTGGAAATACCTTTGTGTGAGGAGTAAAAAGAAAGAATCATACAAAAAGCTTAAGGGTATCTTAGCGCCCTTAAGCTTTTTTGTAAGTGTGCCCAGCATGGGCGTAATCTAACTTGAAGGTTTAGAGGAAGTTTTGAAGGTTTTACCATATACCAGTGCTAAGGAGTACGCAAAAACAATTTTAGAATATGTGGCAATAGCTAAGAGGAAGGGGATCCATTTTCCTTTATGGCTAATGAAGCGGCGGATGAATTAAAAGTAGGGGACACAGTGGAGAAATTGAAAGAGAAATATCCTGAAGTAACTATAGCTCTTGATGGAAGGACAAATGAGATGAATTGTGCATATCTGTATCCTGAGAAACTTGAAAAATATGTTATTATCAAACTGTCAGTTGTGGAACAATCGTTGACGTTAGATATGTGGTTTTATATAATAGGGGTGGAGAATGATTGAGAATTAATTAGATAATGCTTAAAAATAACTTATGGGACAAGGGGATAGATATGAAAAAAATAATTATTTTGGTATTAATTGCTTTTGCTTTAACATTGACTGGCTGCAGGTTAGAGGAATCAAACAAGGGAAATGATTTTACAGATTCGCCACAAAAGGAAAAAGAGACAGACCCAAAAAAACAAGCAAATAATTTTGCAGACCCTACACCAACTGAAAGTGTGACAACTAACGCTCTAAAAGACGGTGTTAAAAAGCAGCTAACAGATAGTATTAAAGAGCAGGCAACAGACAGTGTCAAAGAACAGGTAACAGATATAAATAATGAAAATATTACTGATGATTGGTTTGTTGGTTTTATAGGTAATAAAAAGATATATGCAAAGTTTGATGTTTCAGAAGATAGAATTTCTGGTGTCTATTATTATGATGAGTATAAAACTAATATAGAGCTTAAAGGTTATTTTAATAGTATTACTGCAATAAAGGGTTTTAGAACGTTTCAACTTTGGGAAGAGACAGATGATAGAGGAGATATTATAGGTATCTTTAGGACAGATGACTACATACAAGGATGCTGGAAAAAGGATGATGTTATTTATCCAATGCATCTTACAAGAGAAGGCACAGATATTACTCCACCCCAAAAACCTAGTTCAGATGCTATAAAATATGAAGGTACTTGGACTGGAAAATCATC
>DUVG01000194.1 GCA_012841175.1 Clostridium sp. | reverse complement strand
TTGGACTAAGAAAAGGACAAAATGTTCAAGGGGGTTAATGCCCGTACTTGAATGTCCCATTTGTTCATGCTTAACATATGAATGTGTGGATTAAAAAAGTCCGCCCGATAGGGCGATAAGTTCACAAAAAGGGCTACCCTTGTTGTATTCTACCTTATAAACCGTGCCAATAAGGAATTCACCTGCTTTCCAGCGGTCAAAACCATTGCAAAAGACTGTAACATGAGTATGAGGACGGTACAAAGAGCAATAAACGATCTTATTGACGCAGGATATGTAAAGAAAGACTATCGTTTTAGGGACAATGGCGGGCAGAGTTCCAATCTTTATACTCTTGTGCTTAATCCTGATGATGGAAATGAAGATGAGCAAAAACAGCCTCCTTCAACACTAGAAAAACCACTAGAAGAGATAAAAGAAGAAAAACATGAAACGGAAAGCGTAGGTGTTGAGTATGTCAATTTCTTATTCTATGAGAGAAAAGATGACAGTATTGATATAAAGCAAAGTGAAAGTACGGAAGCACAAAAAAATGAGCCTGCCGACTGTTTAAAATCTGATTTTGAGAATATACAACTTGAGAGTGGTATTTATAATAGCGATTACCTTTTTTATGGAAGTAAAAAAATAGAGGAATATATAACAGAAAATAATATAGAATTTGTTGATGTTGCAATTCCCTTATATAACTGTCGCAGGGAGGGCGACAATTTTGCAGTACCTAGAACTATACAGGGTAACATCTGGGGTATTGAAAAGAAGTATTATGATATTAATACAGCTGAATATAAGTCTTTCAATATTATAGAAATATCTTCTAAAAAACTATGGGTTGTAAGAAGCATATTATTACCAAAATTATTGACATTATGCGCATATGAGAATAAAATATAATAAGTAGTATGTCCATATTTTTTATGGAGGTCTAATCTGTGGACTATATAACAGCTAAAGAAGCATCTGAAAAATGGAATATTTCAGTTAGAAGGATTCAAACTTTATGTTCACAAAATAGAATTCTTGGAGCCAAGAAAATGGGTGATAAATTGTGGGTAATCCCTGAAGATGCTGAGAAACCTAAAGACGCACGGATTAGCACGGGAAAATACATTAAAAATAAAAAAAAACAAAATAAAAAATTGATGTCCATATGATTGGGGCAGATATTATGACATAATATTGCGTAAATGGAGGTGATATCCGTGTGGTGCAAGACTTGCAACAAAGAAGCTTTTAGTGAGACGTGTGATTTTTGTGGTAATAAAACTGAACCAGATATTCCTTCAGAAGTGTTTTGGTGTTCTGAATGTAAAGTGCCAATTGTTAAGTATGCGAATGATATAGGTAAAGATATATGCTCAATTTGTGGTAAGAAAACAAAATACATGTGTGCGGATATCCGTCCTGTATTTCCTGAAGAAAGGCTTTTGATAGAAATACTAACGGCAAAGGCATTTAAGTACATTGATAAATCTGTATGGTGTTCTAACAACAGATATTATATTAACGGAAAGCCTAAAGTTGTTTCAGTTAAAACTTATGACAAAGTGGATATTGACAATATCATAAAGGAACTTGATGAGCATAAGGGAAAAAATACATATGAGCATTTTAATAATTTTATGTCTGTATTTATCAAAGCGAATGGTGAACGGTTAAACTGTCTTAAATCAGAAGCTTTTGATTTTATATGTGATTCTGCAAAAAAATATCCGTTAGAAAATATAGTTATATCCTTCTCTGGTGGTAAAGATTCTTCGGTTGTTGCTGACCTAGTTGTAAGAGCTTTAAGTAATCCAAGTTTAGTACATATATTTGGAGATACAACACTTGAATTTCCATTAACAATGGAGTATACAGAACGCTTTCGCAAGAATAATCCGAAGTGTATTTTAAAGACTGCCAAAAATAAAGAGCAGGATTTCTATAAGGTGAGTGAGGATATTGGTCCTCCAGCACGTATGATGAGATGGTGTTGCTCAATGTTCAAGACTGGACCGATTACACGAATTATAAATAATCTATATAGAGATAAAAGCATATTAACATATTATGGAATACGTAAATATGAATCTGTAAGTAGAAGTAAGTATAATAGAATTGAAGATGATGCTGAATCGATTAAAATTCAACAGCAGACAGTGGCTTCACCTATATTTTTTTGGAAAGATATTGATATTTGGCTTTATATTCTTGGAGAAAACATTGATTTTAACGATGCATATCGTTTAGGTTATGACAGAGTTGGTTGTTGGTGTTGCCCTAATAATAGTGAAAGAGCACAGTTTTTATCAAAGATATATATGCCAGAGCAATATAATAATTGGCGGAATTTCCTTGTTAGTTTTGCAAGGCAGATAGGAAAACTAGATGCTGAAGTCTATGTAGATACTGGTAAGTGGAAAGCTCGTCAAGGTGGTAATGGGGTTTCATCTGCTGAAGATATAAAGATAAAGTTTTCTAATTGTACGACTGAGGAACATGCAAAGATATATCAGCTTTGTAGACCTATTAATGATGATTTTTACGAGCTGTTTATTCCATTTGGAAAAGTTTCAAAAGAGCTTGGTAGAAAGCTCATTAACGAAACTATTGTACTTGATGTTAAAACAAATGTGCCCATTTTGTCTATACAACCATTTAGGCAAGATGGATACGAGTATGCAGTTAAAATAAAGACAATGAATGTAAAAAAACATGATGATTTGCAACGTATGGTGGGATATCAAATCAGAAAATATAACGCATGTCGCAAATGCTTGAAATGTGAGTCTTTGTGCAGACATGGTGCTATTTCAATTTATGGAGATAAATATAAGATTAATGCTGCAAAATGTAAGCGGTGTAAAATGTGTATTACTGCTAAGTATCTTGAAGGCGGATGCTTAATGACGAAATATTTAGCTGTTAAAGAAAAGAGCGAGGGATAAAATATGAGATTTAGAGGGCATGAGAGTTTTTTTATAAGAAAAGGCTGGTTATATAAAGGCATAAAGAATGTTGTTAAGAAACCTGATGTGTTTACAGACAAGACTGAAAATCCAATGGATATATTAGGGCTTGGTGCAAATATGGTCAGATCTTTACGTTATTGGTTACAAGCCGTAGGGTTAACTGATGAAAATTTATCAGGTAAGAAGAAACAAGAGCTAAGTCCTATAGGTCAAATTATTTGGGATAAAGATCGTTACATTGAGGAAATGGGTACATTATGGCTTTTGCAATATAAGTTGGCTTCAAACTTTGATGAAGCTACAGCTTGGTATTATTTTTTCAACGAGTTTAAGATTGGAGAGTTTAAAAAAGATGATTTTGTTGGACAACTATCAAGCTATGCTAAGATTAAAGATGAAAATAAGGAATATGCTGTTAGTTCTTTAGAGGGCGATTTTGAGTGTATTATTAATACATATGTGTCTAGAAAAAAGTCAAATCCTGAAAAGGTACATCCTGAAAGTAATATTGATTGTCCTTTTGGAGAACTAAATTTAATTGATATAGTTAACAAAAAGGAAAAAGTTTACAAAAAGTCTTCTCCTCGAAAAGACTCTTTGAATCCTTTGATAGTTTTAGCGGTTATTATAGATAATGCTAAAGATCAAAAAGAAATAAGAATAAATTCCCTTCTCACTGATCCTTGCAATGTAGGAAAGATATTTAATCTAGAGATTATAGCATTGACCAATTATCTATACAAATTACAAGATTTAGGTTATATAAGGGTTGTTAGGACAGCAGGGCTTGATGTTGTGCGTATAAATACAAAATTTACTTTTTTAGACTGTGTGAACAAGTACTATGAGGAAATTAACAACTAGCAGAGGGGGTGGCGCAATGGAAAGAATAAAGAATTTTATAAGTGTTTCTGAAGGTTTTCAGAAATCTATAAACATTGAATATGACATAACTAATGAAGATAAAATTAAAGGGTTTATACTAACGTCGGCTTCTCTTGAGCTTATTGAAGAAATAATGTTAAGCACTTATCCTAATTCAACTGAAAGAGCGAGAATACTTGTTGGTGCATACGGTAAGGGTAAGTCACATATCGTCTTAGTTCTTCTATCTTTATTGATGAGAAAAGATAGAGATTTATTTAAAAATCTGTTGCCAAAAATTCAAGAGTATAATAGGGAATTATATGATTATATTTGTAGCTACATAGAGAGTGATAGAAAGTTTTTACCTGTCCTTATACAAGGAGGCTCAAGTTTATCTCAATCATTTTTACTTGGATTGAAAAGAGCATTGTCAAATGAAGAACTAGACGACATTTTGCCTGATACGCATTTTAAAGCAGCCATCGAGACGATAGATAATTGGAAAAAAAATTATCCAGATACTTACAAAAAATTAGAAAAAGATTTAAATGAGCCTCTTTCTGAATTTATAGAAGAATTAAAAGATTATAATGCAGAGGTTTATGAAAGATTTGTAAAAATGCACCCAGCACTTGCTTCTGGTGCAGAGTTCAATCCATTTATCAGTAGTAATGTAGTTGAATTATATGAGAATGTTACTCATAAAATTAAGTCAAAAGGTTATGATGGTATATTTGTCATATACGATGAGTTTAGCAAACTTTTAGAATCTGGAATAGATAAGATATCGGCTTTAGATACACGTCTCTTACAGGATTTTGCTGAGAAGTGTTGTAGAAGTAAAGAGAATCAAATGCATATATTGCTTATTACACATAAAGATATCACCAACTATATAGATAAGCTTTCAAAAAGTAAAGTAGACGGCTGGCGTGGAGTTTCAGGACGTTATAAAGCTGTTGAAATACGTAATAATTTTTCCCAGATATATGAAATTATTGCAAATGTAATAGAGCAGGATGATCCTAAAATTAAACAATTCTTTAAAGCAAACACTGCAAATTTTAACGATACAAAAAAATATTTTAGCGGTCAAAATCTGTTTTCAGAGATAACACCGGAATTGTTTGATACTGTAATATATAGTTGTTATCCGTTACATCCTGTTTCAACTTTTATACTGCCAAGACTTTCTGAAAAAGTAGCCCAAAACGAGAGAACCATATTTACGTTTCTTTCTGCAGAGCATAAACATACATTATCTGCTTTTATCCATGAAGCAAATGATGTATTTCCTATACTCACGCCCGATTATATATATGACTATTTTGAGCCGTTGTTAAAGAAAGAGGCATATACAAATGAGACATATAAACTGTGGAAATTAACGGAGAATATTATTAGGAAGATTGAAAAAGATAAGTTAGGTGTAAAGATTATAAAAACCATAGCGCTAATTTATATTGTAAATCAATTTGATAAACTGCCACCAATACCAGAAATAATTATAAATACTTTTAGGCATACGGTTAAAGATATTTCAATAATAACAAAAACCTTAGAAGAACTAGAGAATAAGCAATATGTTATTTACATGAAGCGGAGTAATCATTATCTAAAACTCAAGGATACTACCGGAATTAATATAGGTAGTATGATTACTGATGCAATTGAAAAGGTTAAAATAAATAGAACCCTTAAAGAGATTCTTAATAGCGTTTCCTTTGATAATTATCTCTACCCTACAAGCTATAATGATGATCATGAAATAACAAGATACTTTGATTTCACATTCATTGAGTGTGATGAGCTTTGTGATGTTCAAAATTGGAGCAAGAAGATTGCAAATACTACATCTGACGGAGTGGTTTTTGGTGTTATAACTCATAATGAGGATGATGTTGCTAAAGCAACTGAATATATTACAAGCGGGAAAGGCGACCATGACAGAATAGTATTTATCCTTTCTCAGAAAGACTATGAAATTGAAAAGGTTGCTTATGAATACCAAGCGGTTAAAGAACTGAAAGAACATGGAGACGACAGCTTATCGGAAGAGCTTGATATATATATAGAGGATTTAGAAGAAGTAATGGATGAATTTTTATCCACTTACCTTAAACCAGAGATGCGTTTAGCTTCATATTATTATAAGGGGGAGAAAAAGCTTATTTATAGAAAAGCTTTAATCTCTCAACTATTATCTGAGATATGTAGTAAGGTTTTTAAGTTTACCCCTATTATCATTAATGAGGTTATTAACAAGGATTTAATAACCACTAATGTTGTAAACTATCGAAACAAGGTGATTTCGGGGCTTTTGGCTAATCAATTAGAGCCAAATTTAGGACTTGGAGGTACAGGACAAGATATTGCCATTATGCGTAGTGTACTTGTGAAAACTGGTGTATTAGCTAATTTTGACACCTCTCCAAATTTAATAATGTCAGGTAACAGTGATGAAAATGTACAAACGGTGCTTGACGAGATACAAAACTTCATAAAAAAATCTGCAAACGGAAGGAATAAAAGTTTTGGAATATTGTATGAAAGATTAACCATCCCTGATTATGGTATAGGTTTAAAAAAAGGAGTAATCCCTGTCTTTCTTGCCGCCGTACTCCATTCTTTTAAGCAATATGTTGTAATTACGAAAAATAATAAAGAACTTGAAATTACAGCTACATTACTAAGTGCTATTAATGAGAATCCTTATGAATATAATATTGGTTTAGAAAATTGGAACGATGATAAAGAAAATTACATTAAAGAGCTTGAAAAGCTGTTTTCTGATTATATTAATGAAAAAGAAAAAGAATATAATACTTTTTCTTATATTACTAAAGCTATGGTTCGTTGGCTTACTGCATTACCTAAATACTCAAAGGAATTAAAAAAGTATTATATTGGTAATGGAGAATTTGAAAAAATTGAGTTAAACAAACAGAAGTTTATTAGTGCACTGAAATCTCCTGAAATAAATGCAAGGGAATTTTTATTTAAACGAATTTTAGATATTTTCCCATACAAAGAAGTAAATGTCTCTATTGTGGACAATATCAGTTCAGTAAAAGCGATACACGATCAGGCTAAAAATGACCTTATTAATAAACTTGTGGCTGATTTTAGGCATGTATTTGCAAAATCAAAATCAGAGAAACAATCTTTATCCTCTATTCTTAAAGATTGGCATGATGGATTACAGGAAACTACTAAAAACCATCTTTTTAGTAATGGAGAAGATAGAGTACTGGATTTAATAAAGCATATGACAAGTGATGAAGGTCGATTTATTGAGTTTATAGCTAAAGAGTTTACAGGACTAAGGATTGATGATTGGGACACCTCGACTATTTCTGTTTTTATTTCTTCAATAGCTAAGTTTAAAGAAACTGTAGAAATTCAGGATAAGGAAAATTTATTTGATAACAAACAAGATGATAGCAATATTTATAAGTTGATATTTATTGATAAAAATGGCAAGGAAGAAATTAAAACCTTTTACAAGACCGAGTGCAGCGATAGAGCGAATTTACTATATAACGACTTGACTGCTACACTTGACGAGTATGCTGAAGCTCTTTCAGAAAACGAAAAACGTCAGATATTAATGAATATTATTGAGAATTTATGTAGGTGATTATAATGAAAAGATATATTTATTTTGATAATGCTGCAACTACATTTCCAAAGCCTGAAGAAGTATATACCTTCATGGAACACTTTTATCGTCATTGTGGTGTAAATGTCGGTCGAGGCCAATATATGCTTGCTGATAGAGCAAGAGGTTTAGTTACTGAAACAAGAGAAATGCTTTTACAGTTCTTCAAATGTCAACAAAAGGCTGTAGTATTTACTGCTTCTGCAACGGAAGCACTTAATATTATTATGCGTGGAATTAGATGGGATGATGAATATAATGTTTATATAACACCATTTGAACACAATGCGGTTACAAGGCATCTTTATTACTTAAAAAATATTTATAAACTAAAAATAATAGAACTAAGCGTTAATAAAGAAACACTTGAATATGATGTTGAGCAGATAAAATACCAGTTTCAAGAGGACAAGCCTAATGTAGTAATAATGAGCCATGCAAGTAATGTTTGTGGTCTTATTGCCCCCATTGAAGATATATGTGATTTATCGAAAAAATATAATTCCATAAATATAATAGACATGGCACAAACCGCAGGACTTGTAGAAACTGATTTGATGCGAATAAAGGCTGATTATGCAGTTTTTGCAGGGCACAAGACTTTATATGCTCCATTTGGGGTTGCTGGTTTTATAATAGACAGAAACTCGCAGTTACAGCCTCTATTATTTGGTGGTACGGGAATTGACTCTGCTAATCAAGAACTACCAGATACTATACCTGAAAAATTTGAAGTTGGTAGTTTGAATATTCAAGCTATAGCAGGACTTAATGCAGCTTTGAAATGGATTAATAAAATAGGTGTTGATACTATTCGAAAAAAAGAGATCGAGAATAAGAGAAAGTTGGTTGAGTGTCTGAAAAAGTTTTCAAATATTAGTATTATTGGCTTGAATGATGGTGTAGGAATAGTCTCCTGCCTATTTGATGGATATTCAACAGATAGTATCGGTTTAATTTTAAGTGATAATGATATAGCTGTCAGAACAGGATTACATTGTTCACCTACTGCACATAAATTTTTGGGTACATATCCAAGTGGCACTGTTAGGTTTAGCGTAAGCTATTTCAATAGAAATGATGATTTCAATAGACTTTTTGAAGTATTAGAGATTATTGACAATGGGGGGTGAAGAAATGTTCTTTCCAGATTTACGAATAAAGAGCGAATACCGCTCTTTGAGTGATAATATTGTAAAGGATTTTTATATTCCATTACTCTCTGATGCAGTTCTATATAAGCGTGCTGTGGGCTTTTTTTCCTCTTCAGCATTATATGAAATTTCTAAAGGCATCACAAACCTTATTAAGAATGGCGGCAAGATACAACTAATTGCATCTCCTAAATTATCTGAAGAAGATATTGAAGCGATAAACAAAGGCTACGAACAAAAAAATAATATAATAGAACGAGCAATTTTAAAGGCTTTTGATGAACCAAAAACCTATTTTGAAAAAGAAAGACTTAATATACTTGCAAATCTTATAGCAAGAAGTGAACTTGATATAAAACTTGCATTTACTGAAACATCAAGTAAAGTAGGTATTTATCACGAGAAAATGGGGCTTATATACGATTCTAATAGTAATATAGTCGCTTTTTCAGGTTCATCAAATGAATCATCAATGGCATTTTATATGAATTACGAAACAATAGATGTTTTTTGTTCCTGGCAAAGCGATTTTGAAAAAATAAAGATTTATGAAAAAGAGAGTGCTTTTGAGCGTCTTTGGAACAATACGGAGGACAATATACAGATAATTGATTTTCCGGAAGTAGCAAAAGAAAAGCTACTTTCTTATAAAAAAGAAGTTATAGATTATAGTGTTGATCTTGTGGTAAGTGAAGAAATAGAAAAATATTTAGTAGAACCATTAAAAGCGAATATGCCTAAAATACCTGAAAAAGTTGTATTTCATGATTATCAAATTGAAGCTATTAAAGAATGGAATGAACTCAATAATCAGGGGATTTTTGATATGGCAACTGGTACAGGAAAGACGTTTACAGGTCTTGGAGCAATAGTTAGCTTGTATAATAAATTAAAAGGAAATCTTGCAGTAGTTATCGTTTGTCCTTATCAGCATTTAGTCGAGCAATGGGTAGAAGATATAGTAAAATTCAATATCAAACCAATTATAGGGTATAGTAGTTCATCACAAAAAAACTGGAAAGCATTACTTGAAAATGCGGTTCGTGATCAGAAACTTAAAGTAAAAGGTAGAGAATTTTTTTGTTTTATTTGTACTAATGCAACTTATTCTTCTGTATATGTTCAAACCCAAATATTTAAAATAAGAGGCAATGCGTTATTGGTTGTTGATGAAGCTCACAACTTTGGTTCAGAACGTTTAAGTTCTATGTTGCCTAATCATTTTGATTATAGACTTGCTTTATCTGCGACTTTGGAAAGACATAACGATGTAGAAGGAACAGAAAAATTAAAAGCCTACTTTGGCGAAAAATGTATTGAGTATCCATTAGAACGTGCTATTGATGAACATAAATTAACGCCCTACAAATATTACCCAATTTTAGTAAGTCTATCAGATAAAGAACTAGAGGTATATTCATATTTAACACGTGAAATCGGTAAATGCTTAATAAAAGGTAAAAATGGAAAGTTAAAGCTAAGTGACAAAGGTGAAAAGCTGGCGTTAAAACGTGCGAGATTAATTGCTGCTGCAGAAGAGAAGATTGATGTTTTAAAAAAAGTTATTATGCCATATAAAAGTGAAAATTACTTACTTATATACTGTGGTGCTGCTACATTGCTTGGAGAAACAGATGATAATATGCCCGTAGAAGAATATGAGTTGCGTCAGATTGATGCAGTAACTCTTATGCTTGGTAATGAACTTAATATGAAAGTTTCTCAATTTACTTCGAAAGAGGATATTGAGGAACGTGAGATATTGAAGAAAGAGTTTGAGAAAGGAGAAAATCTCCAAGCACTTATAGCTATAAAATGTCTTGATGAAGGTGTAAATATCCCCAAAATAAAAGTAGCATTTATTCTGGCTAGTACAACAAATCCTAAGGAATACATACAGAGGAGAGGACGTGTTTTAAGATTGGCTGAAGGTAAGGATTTCGCTGAAATATATGATTTTATCACAACTCCACGCCCGCTTGATGAAGTTCCTTCTCTGACCATCGAGGAAATGAAAAAAGATTTGTCACTAATTAGGAATGAACTTAATCGTGCTGAAGAATTTGCTCGCATTGCAATGAATTTCATGGAAGCTGATAAGGTCATTCAGGAAATAAAAGATGCTTATGGTTTAAATTACGAACCAATAGAATTTACATATGAATAGACAGGGGGAGGGTAAAATGGTCGTTGTAAATGGTATTGAAATTGATGAAAAAAAAGCTAGGAGGTTACTTCAAAAGCTAATCATTATGGAAAAAACAAATATCAAAACGAAGCAATATAACGATGCTGAAATGGTTAAGAAAATCAAAAAGGAAATTGAGGAGGAAGTAGAATGTTATTAAAATCGTTAAAACTTCTTAATTTTCGCCAGTTTAAAGGTAAACAGGAAATATCGTTCGCTACAGATGAAGTGAAGAATGTTACTGTAATCATGGGAGAAAACGGTTCAGGTAAAACTACACTTGCCCAAGCATTCTCTTGGTGCTTATACGGAGATACCGACTTTGATGATAAATCAATGATCAATAAGGTTGTTGCTGGACAGATGTTGCCGGACAATGAGAGTAAGGTAAGAGTTGACTTAAGCCTAAACCATAGTGGGACAGACTATACAATTACCCGTGAGCAGGTTTACAAAAAGGATTTTACTGGAAAAATAAAGGCTATGAATGCGACTTTTAATATTTCATATAAGAAAGATGGTCAGCAAGAATTCTTAAAACCTCTTGAAGTTGAACCGAGAATGAAACAAATACTTCCGAAGGAATTATCAAAGTACTTTTTCTTTGACGGTGAACGCATTGGTAATATGAGCAAAGAAATTAAGAAAGGTAAAAGCCAAGATTTTGCACAAGCTGTCAGAGGACTATTAGGACTTAATGCTTTTTTAGCTGCGCTAGAGCATCTAAAGCCTACTTCTAAATATGGTGTTATCGGTAGTTACAATGAAAGCTATGACTCATCAAGCGACTCAAATATTGCTCGGCATTCAAAAGAAATCGATGAAGCGCAGGAAAAACTTGATAAAATAAATGCTCGATTGAAAGAAATTGATAATGAAATTCAAATCGCACGTGAGAGATGCGAAGAACTATCCACAAAAATTCAGAAAAATGCTGATGGCGAAAAGTTGCAGAAACAAAAAGATAAGTTATTAAAGCAAAGAGAATCAACTAAACAAGCAAGAGTATCAGCTATCGGCTCAATGATGAAGCACTTTAATTCAAATGCCCATGCATATTTTGCGAAATCTATGATTAAAGGCGCATTGGAGAGTTTGTCAGAGGCTGATAAACTTGATAAAGGTATACCAGACATGCATGCAAGGACAATAGAATTTTTAATAAATAGACGTCTTTGCGTTTGTGGCAATAAAATCGAATTTGGAAATGATGCCCACAAAGAACTTATTAAAGCTTTGGAGTTTTTGCCTCCTCAATCAATTGGTATGTCAATTGGACACTTTGTTAAAGAGTCGGAGTTACGCAGTAAAACATCTGATTCGCTGTTTGAGAACATATCTGAACAATACTCAATTATCCGAGAATATGAAAATAAAATTGTTGAACTTACAAATGACATAAAAACAATTGAAGATCAACTAGTTGGAATGGAAAGCGTTTCTCGCTTACAACAGGATTTAATGCGTTATGAACGAGTTATAAGAGCTTGTGAGGATGAAAAGAATGACTTGAATAGGCAAATAGGTGCAATAACGACAAAAAAAGAACGTGCTGAGACTGAAAGAGCAGAATTAACCCTTAGAGATGAGAAGAATAGGAAGATTGAAATCTATAAGGCCTACGCTCAGTATATGTATGATGAGCTTTCAACTATTTATAAACGGAATGAGGCAGAGACTAGAGAAAAACTACAAATAACAATTAATGAAATATTTAAGAGTATCTACGAAGGCGGTATGTCCTTAACTATTGATGAAAAGTACAATATTCAGGTGACAGTGAATGATTTCGAAGGTTATTATACTGATGTTGAAACATCAACTGCTCAGAGTATTTCTGTAATATTCGCTTTTATCTCTGGAATAATCAAGATGGCAAGAGAGAATAGTAATTCAATTGATGCTGGAACTAAAATGCTTGAATCAGAACCATATCCACTTGTTATGGACGCTCCATTATCTGCCTTTGATAAACGTAGAATTAAAACTGTATGTGATGCTCTGCCTAATATTGCTGAACAAGTGATAATCTTTATAAAGGATACGGATGGAGAAATAGCCGAGGAAAATATGGGAGAAAAGGTCGGTAAGCGTTATTTGTTTGACAAGAAAAATGAATTCGAAACTTATTTAATGGTGAGGTGATAAAAATGTTTGATAAAGAGTATTCTTTTAAGGGTTCTCATGCTGAAAAAGTTATTAAACTAACTGCACAATTCGATAGCAACAGTTCATCAAAGCTTTTTATGAGAAATATTGATGTTTATATTATTGCACCCATTATTGGATTTTTATATGGTAAGAAATCTGAAATAGATAAAAGTAGTAATGAAACAACAAAAATATTCCCTCAGCAGTTAAGCAACGAACTAACAAATCTGAAGTATAATTACCAATTAATTATGTTACTTGATAAAAAGAACGAATCAGATCTTGATAATCGTATCAATAAGGCATTTCGCTTTTATGGAAGCGATAAATCAAAAAACGATGGAGCACTTTATGAGCAGTATGTTTTAGGTGGAGTTGATATACTTTATGAGAAACTCATAGAGAATGCAACAAATAGCGAAGATTATATTAAAAACTTATATGACTTCATTGAAGAATTTAACGAAAGATACAATGAAACTGTTTCAACCGACAGTATTGTGGATTTATGTCGTTTAGCAAGAAGTTAAATTATTAGGTCTTGAGGTATGAGCATGGTCAATCAACATCTTAAACAAAAAGTTTTAGATAAACTAAATAACATTTATAAAAGCAAAGGATATATTACTATTGATGAGGTAATTCAATATATTGATGAAGCTGCTCTGCCCTTAGACGAAGTTGAACGCCTTTGCGATATCCTAACGAATAATGGTGTTATTATTCGTGATGAACCGACCAATATTGCTGAAGATGATGACGAAGATATTTTTGATAGAAGTAAGTTGGATTATGATAAATTGTTCGAGCGTGTTATTGAAATCGACCCGTCTTTAGAGCCTTATATTGATGGAGTAAAGAGTATTTTACCTCCACAGTATCGTGAGGAAGCAGCTCTTATATATCAAGCTAAAGAGGGGAATCCGTATGCAAAAGAGCGTTTAATTACGATGAATCTAAGAATTGTTGTCAAAATGGCGTTGTCATTTTATGAGAGATATGATTTTCCATTGGCTGATTCATTACAATATGGAAATATGGGACTTGTAATGGCATTGAAGAAAATGCCGTTGACACCTGATGGTCGGTTCTCAACATATGCACCTTGGTGGATACGACAAATTATATTTCGATATTTATATATTGGAAATAACATTCAATATATACCTGTACATATGAAAGAAAAGTTGTATAAGGTTTATGAAATCAAGAAGGAGCATTATTGTGATAAATGTAATGGGCTATTATGTCAACAACTAATTGATATTGTTTCAGAAAAATGTGAAATGGACTCTGAAACAGCTATTAAATGCCTCATTCTTATTGAAGCTCCTTATAGCTTAGAAGAACTTACTGAAAAAGAATCTGATAATTCAATTTTTAATGACAATGGTTATTATGAGTATTTTATTGCTGAATACATTACTGAGAAGGAGTTAAAAACAGTAATACAGGGTTTATTGAGTGACCTAAAAGAAAGAGAGAGAAGAGTGTTAACATATAGATTCGGGTTGAATGGGGAAGATCCAATGACATTAGAGGAAGTAGGAGCTATATTCGGACTTACAAGAGAACGAATAAGGCAGATAGAAAGCAAAGCAATAAAAAGATTAAGACATCCATCTCGGTCGAAACTATTAAAAGATTATAATTGTTAAAGGTAGGTAGATTAGATTTTAGAAAAGGTGATAAAAAAAAGAACAGGATAACCAGGAGTAGGATGTTTTGTGAGGTGAGAGTGTGTATATTACTGAATTGATTTTGGAGAATTTCAGGGGATTTAAAGATAGTAAATCTATATTTTTTAGTGAAGGTACAAATGTAATAATAGGTCATAACAATGCAGGAAAAACATCTGTTATTAAAGCATTGGAATTACTTTTTGGGAATGAAAAAAGCAAACGATTAACTATAGATGATTTTAACAAGAATATTACTATTGAAGAATTAAAAGAAAAACCACCTAAGATTATAGTGGCAGCAAAGTTTATTGAATCTGAAAATGATGAAGATTATTCTGATGATTTGGTTACAGTTTCAACCTGGCTTACGAAAATAGACAAGCCTTATGAAGCTTTGATAACATATGAATTTTTTCTTCCTCAAAAAGAGGAAGATGAATATAAAAAAGTTATAGGAGCAATTAATAGCAAAGATGTCCATGATTATTGGTATGAAATAGAATATAATTTTCTCATGAAATATACATATAAAATTTATGTTGGAAATCCGGAACATAAAAATATTGTTGAACCTGAGTCAATGAATAAATTTGATTTTCAGTTTTTAACAGCAATTAGGGATGTTGAAAGGGATTTATTTACAGGTAGAAACTCGCTGTTGAAAGAAGTTATAGATTTTTTTATTGATTATGAGATTAAAACAGATGAAAAAATGAAAGAAATTGACAAGAAAAAAGCAATTAAAGAAAGGAAAAGGGATTTTTCTGCTAATGCAAAAACACTCATAACATCTTTGCAGAATAGAATGGAAGTTGGCAAGAAGCACATGCTTAAATATGCAGAAGAAACAGGAGCTTCTTTTGATAACTTGATAGTATAGGAATTTGCATTTTAGCCTTTGGTCTTAGTAGGTAAAAAATACATGTCAGAGAAATAAAATTGTTGATTGGATTGCAAAATTTGTATAAAATAAAGTGGAATATATGTATA
>DUVG01000193.1 GCA_012841175.1 Clostridium sp. | reverse complement strand
TGGAGATATTGCAGGCAGAGTTAATCAAAAACTTTCTAAAGAGGCTAGTGAAGTTTATTTTTGCGTATCTGGCATTCCTGTAAAAATTAAAGGGTAATTTTTTGTACAAAGATTGTTTTTTAAAAGGAGACATATGAAGAGTATTAAAAGGTTTATTATAATGTTGCAGTTTTTTACAACAATACCTATAAAACAAAACATAAAATCCGATGTAGAGGATTATGGAAAGGGATTGGTTTTTGCTCCACTGGTGGGTTTGATTATTGGAATTATGTTAACAGGCGTATATTATGGGTTGGAGCCTTTTTTTTCTTCTCAAGTAATATTTGTATTTATAATAATAGCCTATATTATTTTAACTGGAGGAATTCATCTTGACGGTTTAGCAGATACATTTGATGGATTGTTTTCTGGAAAGTCAAAAGAAAAAATTCTCGAAATAATGCGTGACAGCAGAATTGGAACTAATGGGGTATTAGCCATTGTGTGCTTATTGTTATTAAACTACAAATTATTTGTATCCTTGGATGTACAGGATGTAAAAGTGATTTTAATTTTATTTCCTGCCTCGGGGAGAATAGCTTCTTTAATAGGGGCGGGGGCATCTAGATACGCAAGAGAAACCTGGGGACTTGGAAAATCATTCATTGATTTTTGTGGTCTAAAGGAAATTATTGCAGGTTCTATAATCTACATGCTGGCATTTTACATTGCCTTTGGTGTGGAAGGATTGATTATAGCAGCTATTACAATTGTATTTCCCTATATAATTTTAAAATTAATAACTAGAAAAATACAGGGTGCAACAGGAGATGTTTTAGGCGCATTGTGTGAGATAAATCAAACTTGCTTTCTTACATGTATTGTGCTTTTTAATGGGACAAATTTTATCCCAATATGAGAGGGTGATTAAAATGTTGGAATTAATACTTATAAGACATGGACAAACAGATAGCAATATAAGAAGAACCTATGTGGGGTGGACTGATGTAGAGCTAAATGAAGAGGGGATAAGACAGGCACTTGAGTTAAAGGAGAAGCTAAAAAATATATCAGTTGACAAAATATATGCAAGTCCATTAAAAAGGGCTAAAAAAACAGCCCAAATAATAAATGGAAATTTCTGTCTTGATATTTGCTATGATGATAATTTAAAGGAAAGAAATTTTGGTATATGGGATGATTTAACTGATGATGAAATAAAAAACCTTTACAAAAATGAGTACAATATGTGGCTAAAAGATTGGAAAAACTACTGTATTAAAGGTGGAGAGAGTGGGTTAGAGTCTTATGAAAGGGTAGTAAAATTTTCAAAAAACATTATTGATTCTTTTGACGAAGGTAGAATTTTAATAGTATCCCATTTAGGAACAATTAGATATATGATAAGTTACTTGCTTGGTATGGATATTGAGAGTTCTTGGAGATTTAGGCTGGATAATTGTGAAATGGCAAAAATCCAAATTATAGATGATTATGGAGTTTTAGTTTCACTTGGGAAGTACACATAAGGAAACAAAAACCATAAAAAAATCACCTTCTGATTTATACTATATAAACAACCAAAAGGTGATTTTTAAATTTTATTTTCTATATTCTTCTAGTCTATTATCAAGCTCACGAACTAGTTGTTCAAGGCGGTTGGCAGATTCTCTTATATTTTCTAAAGCTCTAAGCTCATGTTCGGTGGTAGCTGCAACCTCTTGACTTGCGGCAGCAGTTTCTTCTGAAACAGATGAAATGTTTTCAATTGCGGTGTTAACCTGGAGTTTGTCATTTTGCATTTTATTAACTGATTGATTAACATCATTAATTTTTTCTATAATGTAGTTTATTGCATTAGCTATATCATTAAAAGCATTGTTTGTTTTATTAACTGCCTCATTTTGTTCTTGAGAAACTTTCTTCATAGTTTCCATTGATTTTATTGCCAGGCTGGATTCTTCCTGTATGCTCTGCATTAAAAGGCTTATTTCCTCTGTAGATTTTCTACTTTGATCTGCAAGTTTTCGTACCTCTTCAGCAACAACAGCAAATCCCTTTCCTGCTTCTCCAGCTCTTGCTGCCTCAATTGCAGCATTTAAAGCTAAAAGGTTTGTTTGCTCTGCTATATTTTCAATAGATTCAACAAAAAGCCCAATATCTTGAGTTGTGTTAGTTAGTTTTTCAATTACTGCAAATATTTTTTCTGTAGTATCAGAGCTTTCCTTTGATTTATCTCTAAGTATATTTACAGAATCTAAACCTATATTATTTAATTCTGTTATTTTTCTTGTTTCTTCAGTAATTCCAGAATAACTTTCATATACAGAGTCAATTTGTTCAGAAAGGTTATCCACCATTTCAACACCTTTTTGTGCTTGTGATGCTTGTTCTGATGCTCCCTTAGCAATGTCATCCATTGTCTTAGCTATATCATCCATTGCTGAAGTGGCTTGTTCAGAACTAATACTTACAGTTTGCGTTGCAGTTATTATAGACTTTGATAGGTCATTAAAATTATCAATTAACTGTTGAATGCTTTTGAATGCTTCTTTTACAGATAATGAAGCGGATTTTAATATAAATTTTTCATGATTCTCAAAGGAGTTAGAAAAATCATTTTGTTTTTTTGCTAAATCTACCTCATATTCAAACTGTTTGATAATCTTTTTAAAGAAGAAATAAGATGCGACCATAATGCCAGATATACATATAGAGTTTGCAATAAAAAACACAATTGATGTGAGCCAATTTTTTGTTATAATCCCTGAGATAATGCTAAACAATATAGAAATTATCAATATCGCCAGTAAAAATACTAGCTTTGGCTTACTTTTAAAGAATTTTTTCATATTTTTCCCTCCAGCTTAAATATATAGAACAGAAAAAAGAATTATAGTATAAAAAAGATTAGTCTTATCATATCCATATTATATATTTCGATAAAAATTTTAAAAACCCTTCTTTTTAATAATATTGGGCTTGGTAAATAAATCCTAATTAGCAAAAACCCTCTATTCTAATATAGTTGACATGCTTTGTATAATTGTATACAATTATACGAGAATACTAATATACATATAAATCAAACTTTTTTATAACTATGCTATTATGAATATCAAGAATAATCCAAAGGGCAATTATATTTACACATAGTTAAGGGAAGGGGTTTTTCTAAGGGGGTTAATTTATGATAAAATTTAACAAAAACACCAATACACTTGAGCAAACCAAATACAAACATTCGCTTCAAGATGTTAATGAACCTAATCTTTACAGAGATATATTTAATTATGATGAGATACCAAAATGTACATTTAACCATAGAAAGGTTCCCATGCGGCCAGCAGATGAAATATGGATAACAGATACAACATTTAGAGACGGGCAGCAGGCCAGGGCACCTTACACTGTAGAACAAATACTTCATTTGTTTGATCTTATTCATAAGTTAGGAGGTCCTAAAGGGCTAATCCGTCAGTGTGAGTTTTTTTTGTATAGTGATAGAGACAAAGAGGCAGTATATAAATGTCAAGAAAGAGGCTATAAATATCCTGAGGTTACAAGCTGGATAAGAGCAACAAAAGCTGATTTTAAACTTGCAAAAGATATGGGTATGAAAGAAAGTGGAATATTGGTAAGTTGTTCAGACTACCATATTTTTAAAAAGCTTAATATGACAAGAAAGCAGGCACTAGAACATTATCTTAGTATTATTAAAAGTGCAATAGATGTTGGCATAAAGCCAAGATGTCACTTTGAAGATATTACTAGAGCTGATTTTTATGGTTTTATTGTTCCTTTTGCTTTAGAGTTAAGAAAGCTTATGGAAGAGAGTAAAATTCCAATAAAAATAAGAGCTTGTGATACTTTAGGATATGGAGTTCCTTATCCGGGTGCAGCCCTGCCAAGAAGTGTTCCAGGTATTATTTATGGATTAAATCACTATGCAGGTTTTCCAAGTGAACTTATAGAATGGCATGGACATAATGATTTTTATAAAGCAGTAATTAATTCAGCCACAGCATGGTTATATGGTGCTTCAAGTGTAAACTGTTCATTATTAGGGATTGGAGAGAGAACAGGAAATACCCCTTTAGAAGCTATGGTTATAGAGTATGCCCAATTAAGGGGAACTACTGATGGAATGGACACCACTGTTATAACAGAAATTGCAGAGTATTATGAAAAAGAGATTGGTTATCGTATACCTTCAAGGACGCCATTTGTAGGGAAATACTTTAACGTTACCAGAGCAGGTATACATGCAGATGGACTATTAAAAGATGAAGAAATTTATAATATTTTCGATACAACAAAACTTCTTGACAGACCTGTAGGTGTAGCAGTGAATCAGACTTCCGGTCTTGCAGGTATTGCCCACTGGATTAACAGCTATTTTGATCTTGAAGGTGAGAAACGAATTGATAAAAAAGACGAAAGAGTGATGAAAATAAAAGAATGGGTGGACCAGCAGTATGAAAATGGCCGGGTTACTTCAATAGGAGATGAGGAATTAGAAGAGGTTATACGTAAGCTCGCTCCAGAATTTTTTGACTTGGCTTTATAAAAATATAAAAAAGTTTTATAAAATTTTTTGAAAAAAATTAGTGTACTATAAAAAATATAAAGAGGGGATAAATTTATGGGACTTAATCTAGCACAAAAAATAATCAAAGAACATTTAGTAACAGGAGAAATGGTAGCAGGAAGTGAGATATCTATAAGGATTGATCAAACCTTAACTCAGGACTCTACCGGCACAATGGCCTATTTGCAATTTGAAGCTATGGGTATACCAAGAGTAAAAACTAAAAAATCAGTTGCATATATTGATCACAATACCCTGCAGGCTGGATTTGAAAATGCAGATGACCATAAATATATACAAACAGTGACATCAAAGCATGGTGTATATTTTTCAAGGCCTGGAAATGGTATCTGCCACCAAGTACATTTAGAGAGATTTGGTATTCCTGGTATGACACTTTTAGGCTCTGACAGCCACACTCCCACAGCTGGTGGATTGGGTATGCTTGCCATTGGTGCAGGTGGCTTAGACGTTGCAGTTG
>DUVG01000192.1 GCA_012841175.1 Clostridium sp. | reverse complement strand
TGGATTCACTGTCTCCAAAGGCAAGAAAACATATAGAAGATATGGTCAAAAAGAAGGAGTAAAATTTTCAAGGACAATTTTTAAAAGTTTTTCTTTTTCATTTAACTGAGGATTTTCAATAACCATGTCTAATAAAGCTTTTAAAATATTGCCTATTTCTTTCCCCTCTTTAAACCCTACCTTAATTAAATCCTTACCATTTACGGCCAGATGGCTTATTTTAAAACATTGTTTATTTTTAATAATATCAAAATATATTTTTTTAATTTTATTTAACTTTTCAATTCCTTCATTTAAGTATTTTAAATTCTGGCCTTTTTTATCTGCCTCTTGCACTTTTAAAAGGTCTAAAAAAACATCTTCTCCCACAGCATTAATGGCTTTTTTTACAGATTTATAAGTGGGTGATATTATCCTGTCATGATGTTTTATGAGGGTACATATCTTGTATATTGTTTTATTATCAAATTTAAATCGTGTAAGTATCTTTTTTGCAATAGAGAGGCTTTGTTCACCGTGGTTGTAAAAGTGGTCAATTCCCTTAGAGTCAGTGGTTTTAGTTACAGCTTTACCAATGTCATGAAGAAGCATAGTCCATCTTAAATGGTTTTTATTTTCAATATTTAAAACAGTGTGTAAAGAATGAATTGCCACATTGTATAAATGATAAGGATGGTTTTGAGATGTTTCAAAACAGATGTAAAACTCTGGCATTATATTTTTTAAAAGCCCTGTATCTTTTAATATTAGCATGTTGAAAGGATTGTCAGAGCACAGTATTTTTGACAACTCATCTCTAATTCTTTCAAAGCTTACTTGTTTTATAAGATTATAATTATCCTTTATAGCATTTATAATATTTTCATCAATTTCAAATTTTAAAGTTGAAGAAAAGCGAATGGCTCTTAGCATTCTAAGAGGATCTTCTAAAAAACGTTCTTCTGCTTTTCCAACACAGCGTATTATTGAATTTTTTACATCATCAATACCAAAAAAAGGGTCCACAAATCCTTGTTTTGGATGATAAGCTATTGCATTAATTGTAAAGTCACGTACCGATAAATCATCTTTTAGGTTTTGTTTTTTTCGGTAGGTAGTTATCTCATAATTTTCTTTATTCAACACCACTGTAACTGTTCCATGTTTTAGACCAGTATCAATAGTCTTTTGAAATAGTTTTTTTATATTAGAAGTTTTTGCATTGGTGGCAATGTCCCAATCAGCTGGTTTTCTTTCCATCAAAAAATCTCTCACACATCCACCAACTAAGTATGCTTCATAATCATTGTTATTTAGTACATCTATAATGTGTAAAATATCATGGGGCAGAGTTAGAGTGTTTTTTTCTTGCATAACAATTTTCCTTTGCTTTATAATCTAATTAAAAGTATTTGAATTATAACTTATTATAATGCATATTATTATTATTATCAAAAATAAAATTACCTTGAAGTCATATTATGGAAACCTAATAATAAAAAATGTCCCGCGCATTCCAAGAAGAGACGGGAGAATGCCACGGGATTTAGGGGAGTAACTTTTTAAGAATTACTATAAATAATATACAATAAAAAAATATATTATGTAACATAACGTCAGAACTTCATAAAATTCGACAAAAAATTCTGATAAAAGCAACAGACTACCTACTGAAAAAGTTTGCTTCTCTGCTATAAGTTCCCAAAAGGCTGGATTATTCCACTTTGTTCCTTATTCTATAAGTATAAAATTATCAATATTATATTTTGAAAAGTATAATTTATTATTCTGTTTTTGGTGTAGAGGTTGGAGTAGGCCTAGAAGTTAGAGTAGGATTAAAAGTTGGAGTAGAGGTAGAAGTTAGAGTTAGGGTAGAAGTTGGAGTAGGGTTAGAAGGAAGTGCCGAGGGTGTTACTCTGTTGGTGTTATAAATCCAAAAGGTTACTAATATAGCAATAAAAATAATTAATATTGAGAAAATTTTGGAAATAATTTTTTAAAAAACAGTATATTTTTTTTACAAGCCTAAATGACAAAATGCTAAAGGAGTAAAGTAGTACAGCAAACTCTTGACCTTTTATAAAAAAGCTGATATTGTAATTTCAGAAGGAAGAGAAAAGGTTTTGTAAACTTAAACAAGTAGGAGCGTAAGCTGAGGAATGAATAAAAAGATAAAAGATGAAATGACAGATAAGTTATTTGAAGCAATATTGCTTCTTAAAAATATAGACGAATGTTATAGTTTTTTTGAAGATATTTGCACTATATCCGAAATAAAGGCATTAGCCCAAAGGCTTGAAGTTGCAAAAATGTTAAGAAAAGGGAAGACATATACTGATATAAGTGAAAAAACTGGTGCAAGTACAGCGACAATAAGCAGAGTAAACAAAGCCTTGCTTTATGGTGCTGATGGATATAAAACCATTTTAGATAGATTAGCTGAAAAATAAAATACTTTTTAATATAAGTGTTTTATATATTGATTATATCTTGAAAATAGGATATTATTACAGTAATAATATTTCAATTGATGATGATATATAGATAAAATAAGGAAGGTATTAATGTTAAGTAGGATTTTTGTTAGTTTACTGATTTTATCAGCATTAACTTCAGATGGAACGATAAATTTAACAGAATATTTATTTGGTCCTTATTTGCATACAGGTACAGGGTTTGTTTCTGTGTCTGAAAAAAGAAGTACATGTCTAGATGAGGAAAATAATTTCAAAGGAATTAAAATTGTTAAAGACAATGATGGATTGTTGTTTAATACTGCTTATAGCAGTTCTTATATTATAAAGGCAAAAAATTATTTGAATAAATTTTGTATTGCTTTTAATTATGTATTATACCTAAATATGAGTGTTGATTTCCATTCTAAAATTTATTTTCGGCCATTGTCTTTTAAAAAAGACAAAAAAATAGTGCTGAATTCATCTGATTTATCCCCTCCAATAATGTGAAATATTAGCATCCCTTTGAAATATTGGGTTGTTTATTAACTTCTCACAAAAGCACAGTGTTTTTTACAAAAAAAGTGGGGTGAAAATATGCTTTATTTCCTTGTTATACTTTTGGCAATTATCCTTGGAATTCTTATTGGGACTATTAAAGGAAAAAAGTTTGATATATCATGTATCGGTATAGAAAAAATGTGGCTAGTATTACTTGCCTTTGGAATACAGACCATTACAAGGATTTTTTCCATGAAAGGACTTTCTTTTCTCGTAAAATATAGCTGGATAACTCAAGGAGTAGTTTTTGTATTACTATTCATTGCCTTATGGTATAATAGGAAGCATTTTGGTTTATGGATAATAGCATTGGGAGCCTCATTAAATGCATTGGTTATGATGGTAAATGGAGGAAGGATGCCAGTATCTATAGAAAAATTAGAAAATGTGAATATGCCAGAGTTTATAGAATTATTAAAAAGTGGTGCAGATAATAAACATGTTGTTATGAGTGAATTAACAAAGTTGAATTTTTTAGCAGATATATTTTATTTACCTGGATTTTTAGGGAAAGGTGCGTATGTATTTAGCGTTGGAGATTATGTTGTAGCAGTGGGATTGTTTATATTTGTATTTGGAATGATCAATGGTTCATATAAAGAAACATGTGAGATGTAAAAATTTAAGTTGGAGGTTTTGGTATGTTAAAACTAATTGAAAAATTTTTTGGAAGTTATAGTGATAGAGAATTAAAAAGAATAATGCCTATTGTTGAAAAAATAGAAAGCTTAGAGGAAAAAATGCAAGCTATGACCGATGATGAGTTAAAAGCAATGACTCCTCATTTTAAAAAGAGGCTTGAAGAAGGAGAAACAGTAGATGATATTTTGCCAGAAGCTTTTGCAGTGGTTAGAGAAGCTTCGAAAAGAGTATTAGGAATGAGGCATTTTAAAGTTCAATTAATAGGTGGAATTGTTCTTCATCAGGGAAGAATTGCAGAGATGAAAACAGGAGAGGGAAAAACATTAGTTGCAACTCTTCCAGTTTATTTAAATGCTCTTGAAGGAAAGGGCGTTCATGTAGTTACTGTAAACGATTATCTTGCAAAGCGTGACAGCGAATGGATGGGAAAAGTATATAATTTTTTAGGCCTTAAGGTAGGACTTATTGTCCATGGACTTGACAATGTACAAAGAAGAGAAGCGTATTCAAGTGATATAACTTATGGGACAAATAATGAATTTGGATTTGATTATCTAAGGGACAACATGGTAATTTACAAAAAAGATATGGTTCAAAGAGAATTACACTATGCAATAGTGGACGAGGTTGATAGTATTTTAGTGGATGAAGCAAGAACTCCTCTTATTATATCAGGTGCAGGAGATAAATCTACAGAACTTTATACTGTAGCTAATACCTTTGTAAGAAGACTTAAATCAATGGTGTTTAAAGAGACAGATGATAAACAGCATCTAGATGATATTGATGCTGATTATATTGTAGATGAGAAAGCGCATACTGCTACACTTACAGATGGTGGAGTAAAAAAAGCAGAGGAGTTTTTTGGAATTGAAAACTTGTCGGATTCCGATAATATGACCATATCTCACCATATAAATCAAGCCTTAAGGGCCCATGGTCTTATGCATAAAGATAAAGACTATGTAGTAAAAGATGGGGAAATTATTATAGTAGATGAATTTACTGGACGTTTAATGTATGGAAGACGCTATAGTAATGGTCTTCACCAAGCAATTGAGGCTAAAGAAGGTGTGAAGGTAGAAAGAGAGAGTAAAACACTTGCTACCATTACATTTCAGAATTATTTTAGAATGTATAAAAAACTGGCAGGTATGACGGGAACAGCACAGACAGAGGAGCAAGAATTTAGAACCACTTATAATCTAGATGTAGTTGTTATCCCCACAAATGTTCCAGTTGCTAGAGTAGATATGCCTGACAGTGTTTATAAAAATGAGATTGGAAAGTTTAATTCAGTTATAAATGATGTAGTTGAGTGCAATAAAAAAGGTCAGCCTGTACTAATTGGTACAATATCAATTGAAAAATCAGAAATTTTAAGTCTTATGCTTAAAAAGAGAGGTATATCTCATCAGGTTTTAAATGCTAAATATCATGAAAAAGAGGCTGCTATAATTGCACAGGCAGGTAAATTTGGAGCGGTTACAATTGCCACCAACATGGCAGGTCGTGGTACCGATATTGTTCTTGGTGGTAATGCAGAATATATGGCAAAGCAGGAAATGAAAAAAAGAGGTTATGATGAAAATTTAATTAATGAAGCTACTGGTTTTAATGATACTAACGATGAGGAAATACTTGAAGCTAGAAAAACTTTTAGACAGCTAAATGATGAGTTCAAAAAAATAACAAATGTTGAACGTGAAAAGGTGATAGAAGCTGGTGGACTTTATATAATTGGTACAGAAAGACATGAGTCAAGGCGTATAGATAACCAGCTTAGAGGACGTGCAGGGCGTCAGGGTGACCCGGGAATGTCAAGGTTCTACATCTCTTTAGAAGATGACTTAATGAGACTTTTTGGCTCAGATAGACTAACTAAAGTTGTTGATACACTAGGACTTGAAGAAGATCAAGCCATTGAAAATAGAATGCTAAGCAATGCTATTGAAAATGCACAAAAGAGGGTGGAAGGAAAGAACTTTTCAATTAGAAAGAGTGTACTTCAATATGATGATGTTATGAATAAACAAAGAGAAGTTATTTATGCCCAAAGAAAAGAAGTTTTAGATGGTAAAAATATAAAAGATAGCTTTATTAAAATGATGAAAGAAGTTGCCGATAGAATAGTTACACTATATTGCAGTGAAAGTCCATATCCTGACTTTTGGGATTGGCAAGGATTAAAAACATATGCTGAAATTCCGTATCTTTATGAAGGTGCTCTTGACTTTACTAAGGAAGATATGGAAAGCATGACCCAGGAAAGCCTTAAGGAAAAAATCCTTAAAATTATGATTGAAAAATATGAGGAAAAGGAAAAAGAAATTGGTTCTGAACTTATGAGAGAACTAGAGAGAGTGGTTCTTCTAAGAGTTGTAGACCAAAAATGGATGGATCATATAGATGCAATGGATCAATTGCAACATGGTATAAGGCTTAGAGCATTTGGACAAAAGGACCCTGTAATTGAGTACAAATTTGAAGGATTTGAAATGTTTGAAGAGATGATACGAAACATCCAAGAAGATGCTGTGAAAGTTATTTTAAATACTCGTGTTGACAAAAATCGTATACCTGAGCGTCAAAGGGTTGCCCAGCCAACAACTGCATCTCATGGAGATCAGGGAAGAAAACCTGTTACAAGAAGCAGTAAAAAAGTGGGAAGAAATGACGTTTGTCCATGTGGAAGTGGGAAAAAGTACAAAAAATGCTGCGGAATAGGTGAATAAAAGCGGTTTTGCAAGAGGTGGGCTAAATGAATTACCAAGAGGCTATAAAATATGTAAACCAAAGGTTGCTACTGGGTATTAATCTTGGACTTGAAAGGATACAAAAACTATTAGATTTAATGGGTAATCCTCAAGAAAAGTTAAAATGTATACATGTTGCTGGTACTAATGGAAAAGGTTCTACTATAGCCATGATAAACAGTATACTAAATGAATCAGGGTATAGTGTAGGGAGATTTACCTCTCCCTACATTGAAAGTCCTGAGGACTGTATCTGGGCAAATGGCAAAAAAATTTCAAAAGAAGATTTTGCAAATAATCTTCAATATGTAAAAGAAAAAGTTCAGTTAATGTCTAAAAAAGAAGAAAGCATTGAGCCTACAGAGTTTGAAATATTAACTGCTATTGCATTTTGGTATTTTTATAATATGAATTGTGATATTGTCCTTTTAGAAGTTGGCCTTGGAGGCCGTCTTGATTCTACTAACGTAATAAAAAAATCTTTAGTTTCTGTAATATCTAATATTAGTTATGATCATACTGACAAATTAGGAAATACTCTATCTGAAATTGCTTATGAAAAAGCTGGTATTATAAAAGAAAATTCTTGTGTTATATCATATCCCCAAAAAGAAGAAGTGGAAAAAGTTATTGAAGATGTTTGCAGTATAAAGAATGCTTCTTTGATAAAAACAGATATTGATAAAATAAATATAAAAAAATCTTCTATAGAGGGACAAGAATTTGATTATGGTGAGAGAAAGTCTATCAAAATAAATTTATTAGGCACACATCAAATAAAGAATGCTGCACTAGCCATAGATACCATAGATGTGCTAATAAAAAAAAGCTATAGAATAAGTGAAGGTGCTATAAAAAAAGGACTTTTTTTGACAAAATGGCCAGGCAGATTTGAAGTTTTGAAAAAAAAACCTGTGTTTATTATAGATGGGGCTCATAATTTAAATGGAGTTAAGGTTTTAAAGAGAAATTTACAATTATATTTTCCCAATAAAAAAATTATATTTATTACGGGAATTTTTGCAGATAAAGATTATGTTTCAATGATAAAAGAGTGCTCTTTTATAGCTTCTAAATTTATAATTATAAATTTAGATAGTAAAAGAGGAATGGATGCAAAAGAATTAGCAAAAGTAGCAAGGCGCTATTGTAATGATGTTGTAGTTAGTGATACAATAGAATGTGCAGTAAGAATGAGTATTGATAATGCATCTAGGGATGGAATCCTTTGTGCTTTTGGTTCTTTGAGTTTTGTAGGAACCATGAGGAGTTTTTTTAAAATTTTGGAAGGAAGTGAAGTTGCTGAAAGTGGAAGAAGCTGACAGCTTCTCAGCTTTTATTAGATAAAAAGTTAAACTAGGAGGTGGCATGATGGATTTTAAGAAAGAGCTTTTAAACTATCCACATTTGAATTTGGATAAATTACTAGAAAGCAACAAAAATATGCCTGATAATATTAGAAACTCCATTGTTCTTTATAATAAAGCTTTGGATGATTTTAAGGCTAAAAGTGAGGATATTGCCATAATACAACTTAAAAAAGCTATTTCATTAAATCCGGAATTTCATGAAGCAATAAATCTTTTGGGTATATTCTACACTTATGTAGGTGATTACCAAAATGCCGCTGACACATTTAAAAAAGTAATAAATAAAGAAAACAATTGTGTAAAAGCTATAGAATATTTAAAAGAAGTTGATCCTAACTATAAAGTTCCATTTGAAAGTAAAGAAGATATAAAGAGTAATAAAGAAAAAAAGAAAAGTAAGAAACCAGAGAAAAAAATAAAAGAAAAAAAATATATTTCTCCTGATAAAGCAATTGATTTTGAAAAATTTAAAATAAGTGATGTTATTAAAATAGGTGCAGGATTTGTACTTGGAGCTATTTTGGTTTTTGTATTAACTCTAACCATTTACTCTAATAGAGAAAAAGGTGATGAGAGTAGGAAAAATGACAATTTACCACCTCAAACAAATAATGAAGATGAAGTATACAAAGAGAGATTTTATCAATTAAGTGAAGAATACTCTATATTAAGTACCCAATTAGAACAACTAAAAAAAGAAAGTGAATATTATTTAAATGTTTATAGATTGACTGAGGCAGAAGAATTATTAGAAGAAGAAAAATATGTGGAAGCTGCAGACAAACTTGTTCTTTTAAAAGATGCTGACTTTGGCGACAAAGAACATGAAAGATTTAATTTGATATACGATGAAGTTATTGATAAAGCAACCTGGGTTGCATTTAAGGAAGGACGGGATTTATTAGAGGTTAAAGTATATGAAGAGGCCGTAGATAAATTTAGCAAAGTAGAGTCCTATGTGGATGATTGGGAACACCTTCATTACAATCTCTTTTATATGGGCGTGTGTTATGAAAATTTAAATAATATTCAAAAGGCATTAGAGTATTATAACAAAGCCGTTGAAAAATATCCTAGAAGTCATGGCGCAAATCTTTCACAGGATAGAATAAGAGAAATAGAGAATACTTTTTAAAATCATCTTTATTTTTAGCTGAATTTATTATATTATTAGAATAGGCATTCATGAATATAATATTATGTGCATAAAATAAAACATTGATTAAAAGATTATTTTTTATGCATATGATTTTTTATGTGAGTAAAAATAGTATGCTGCACACAGATAAGGTATACTATTTAAATATTTAATATATAAAGAGTAAATTTATTATGTCAATAAGAGTTTAGGAGGAAATAAAATGTACTACAAGAGTACAAGAGGGGGATTAAATTCAGTATCCTCTGCCCAGGCAATAAAGATGGGGATTGCACCAGATGGAGGATTATTTGTACCTGAGAAATTGGTAAAATTTTCTTTAGATCAAATTAATAGTTTAGTTGAGCTAGATTATAAAAAAAGAGCTGTTTATATATTAAAGGAGTACTTGACGGATTACTCCTATGATGAGATTGTTGAGTGTGTTAATAATGCATATTCAAGTGATAAATTTGAAGATCCTGAAATTGCACCAGTGGTAAAACTCAATGAAAATGTTAGTATTTTAGAGTTGTGGCATGGTCCTACATGTGCATTTAAGGACATGGCACTTCAAATTTTACCATGGTTTTTGACAAAGGCAGTTAAAAAAACTGAAGATGATAGTGAGATAGTGATTTTAGTTGCTACATCAGGGGACACAGGCAAGGCAGCTTTAGAGGGATTTAAAGATGT
>DUVG01000191.1 GCA_012841175.1 Clostridium sp. | reverse complement strand
GATCTTTTATTCTATTTGCCCCATCAAGAAGGCTGTATTCTGTGTGTGTATGCAAATGCACAAATTTTCCCACAGCTAATCATTCCTTTTAATCAAAAAGCATCCTTTCAATAACAGAAAGCACATTGTCCTGTAAGTCTTCCAACTCCTCTTTAGCTTCATTCATGCTGTTTCCTGTTACACCAAAGTATACTTTTATTTTAGGTTCAGTACCCGATGGTCTTATACAAAACCATGCACTATTTCCCATTTCGTAGTACAATACATTTGACTGGGGAAGTTGAATTTTTTCACCCACTCCACTTTCCACTTCAATTCTTTGTCCACTGTCATAATCTCTTACAGCTAAAGCTTTATATTTTCCAAATTCTACAATGTTATCTTCTCTTAATTTCTGCATTGCTGAATCTATTTTTTCCAATCCTTCTTTTCCTTTTAAAGTGAAATACTTAATCCCTTCAAGGGTGTATCCGTACTTGTCTAAAACTTCTATTAGTCCCTCATATAATGACATATTTCTGGACTTGTAATAAGCCGCCATTTCAGCAATAAGCATAGAAGCTAAAACTGCATCTTTATCCCTTACAAATGTTCCAGCTAAATATCCATAACTTTCTTCAAAACCAAACATGAATTTTTTATCACCGTTCTCATCTAACTGCTTAATCTTTTCGCCAATAAATTTAAATCCAGTTAAAACTTCTATCAATTCAACTCCATAAAACTTTGCTATTTCTTTTGCAAGTTCTGTGGAAACAATAGTTTTAACCACAAAAGCATTTTGGGGAAGCTCTCCTTTGTCTTTTTTTTGAGAAAGTATGTATTCAAGCATCAAACATCCTACCTGATTACCTGTTAGTGGCACATACACCCCATCTTTATTTCTAACTATTACCCCCACTCTATCAGCATCAGGGTCTGTTCCAAAAATCATATCTACATCTTCATTTTTTGCCATTTCAATAGCCAACTTAAATGCATCTATTTCTTCAGGGTTTGGATATTTAACGGTAGAAAACTGGGAATCGGGAAGTTCCTGTTCTTTTACAACTAGTACCTTCTTAAACCCTATCTCATCTAAAACTCTTCTTACAAGCTTATTACCTGCCCCATGCAAAGGAGTATAAATTATCTTTAAATCCTTCCCTGTTTCCTTTGCCAATTCTCCATTAACACAAAGGGTTTTAAGGCTATTTATGTATGCATCATCCACTTCTTTCCCAATCATTTTAATTAAACCTTCTTTAATTGCACATTCCTCTTCCATAAACTTTACTTCTGTAATATCTTTAATTTCATTAATGTAGGAGATAACTTTGTTAGCACCTTTTACTGCTAGCTGTCCTCCGTCTTCACCATATACTTTATAACCATTATACTCTTTTGGATTATGACTTGCGGTTATTACAATTCCACCAGCAGCTTTTAAATATCTTACTGCAAAAGAAAGCTCAGGTGTTGGTCTTAATTCATCAAAAAGATATACTTTTATGCCATTTCCAGCAAAGACTTTAGCTGCCTCCATGGCAAATTCTGATGACTTATAGCGAGAATCATATGCAATTACAATTCCCTTATCTTCTACACCAAGGTTTTTCGCATAGTTTGCCAAGCCTTGAGAAGCCTTTCTTATAGTATATATATTAATTCTATTGGTACCAGCACCTATAATTCCTCTAAGTCCACCTGTTCCAAACTCTAAATCTCTATAAAATCTTTCTTCAATTTCTTTTGGATCATCCTTAATAGCACTCAATTCCTCTTTTGTATCTTTGTCAAAGTATTCATTTTCCATCCAAAATTTATAAATTTCATTTGCTCTCATATTTTACCTCTCCTATCTATTACAGCAATAATATTTAGATTAATTTTCACATTTTAATTTTATATCAGTAATTAGTATACCATATTTTATTCATATTACAATAATGTGCGCATATTTATTTTGGTATCGATTATCTGTGCTATTGTTAGCTTTTATTAAAAAATAGACTAATATACCTATTTTAAAAATAGGCACATTAGTCTATTTTTATAACGACTATAAGCTTAGGGGAAATAGATAATTATTACTTAGTTTGTAGTTTATGGTTTGAGTCAATCTTGGCTTGTAATATTATTTTTATAAGCATATATTGCTGCTTGTGTTCTGTCTGAAACATTAAGCTTTTTAAATATGTTTGAAACATGATTTTTAACGGTTTTTTCACTAATATAAAGTTTTTTAGCAATTTCTCTATTAATTAACCCTTCTGCTATCAGTTCTAAAACTTCTTTTTCTCTTGAGGTCAAGTTACTGCTTTCC
This sequence comes from Clostridium sp., assembly GCA_012841175.1. Taxonomy (GTDB): domain Bacteria; phylum Bacillota; class Clostridia; order Acetivibrionales; family Acetivibrionaceae; genus Herbivorax. The sequence goes on along the minus strand of DUVG01000191.1, from coordinate 6,809 downwards.
CTCTTTTCTTTATTGTTAAGAGTAATTCTTTTAAATTCTTTAACCAGCTCTTTTGTCATATTTCCTTGAATATAAGACTCTCCAGAATTTACACTTCGTATTGCCTCTATTAAAACATTTGGATCTGCATCCTTTAAAACATAACCTTCTGCACCCATATGTAAAGTCTTAAATAAATACTCTCGATCTTCATGTATAGTTAGAACAATAATCTTTGATGGCATTTTTTCATCTTTTATTTCCTTTATTGCCTGCAATCCATTCATCCCTGGCATGTTAATATCCATTAATATAACATCTGGCTGTTCCTTTCTTGCAATATCTAATGCTTCTTCACCATTTGATGCCTGTGCTATAACCTCAATATCATCTTCTAGTTCTAATATTTGTTTAAGCCCTTGTCGTACCATAGCATGGTCATCTGCTATTGCAACATGTATTTTATCCACTGTTTTATCCATTTGCGACCTCCTCTTTTGAAATTAACGGTATAATAATATTAAGAGCAGTGCCTTTTCCAATGACAGAGGAAATTTCAAATTTTCCTCCTAATAATTCAACCCTTTCTCTCATACTTAAAAGTCCAAAGCCACCATTTATATTATGGTTTTTGATATTTATTGCAGATACATCAAAACCTTTTCCATCATCAAAAATATTAAGTATTAGTTCTTTTTCTAGAAATTCAATATCTATTTCTACATTCTTTGCACTAGCATGTTTTTTTATATTGCTTATTGCTTCTTGAACAAGTCTAAAAACTGTTGAGGAAATTAGAGGCTTTAAATCTTTGTAAATACCTTTAGTTTTAAATAGCACGTTAGTATTTGATTCTTCTTGATATGTGATAATATGCCTTTGCAGTGTTGGTATTAGCCCTAAATCGTCTAATGACATTGGCCTTAAATCATATATTATCCTTCTAACATCTTGAAGTGTATTTCTTACAATAGACTTTAGTATTCTCAATTCGCTTTTCGCTTTAACTGGATCTGTTTCCACTAAACGTTCACATATTTCTGCTTTCATAACTACATTTGACATTGACTGTGCTGGTCCATCATGTATATCTCTAGCAATTCTTTGCCTTTCTTCCTCTTGAGTTCTTATTATTTTAAGAGCCATTATCTGCCTTTGTTGTACATCTTCTAACTTTATACTTACATTTTGCAAGTCTCCTGTAAGACAGTCTAAAGAAACACTTATATTAGAAATAAGAGTATCTGCTTTTTTCACCGTCTTATAGGCATCTTTAAGCCTTATTTCTAACTCATTTCTTCTATTTATATAATGACGTTCCTTTTCTTTGTTTATAATAAGTTGTACTCTTAATTCATCAGCTTTATCATATGCTTTTTTAATTTCTTCCTCTGAATACTTATCGTGATTTTTACTTAAAAACATTAATTCTTTTTTACTTTCTTTTAATTCCTCTTCTAAAAAACGTACTTTTGACATGGTTTCTGATACAAGATTTTTCAATTTATCAAGCTCACATTCTAAACGTCCACACTCTTTTCGGGCCCCTTCTGAAATATCATGAATTTCAGATTTGCTGTTATTTATAGCTTCAACAGTTTTTTTGATTATTTTGTCTAAATTTGAAATATCTAGTTTAAAGTTAGACACCTTTATACCTCACATATATTATTTTATTAGAAAATTTAAAACCTTAGAAAAATAGCTATTAAGATCAAAGATTTAAGTTATTAACTGACTTTTAATTGAGAAACACTAGAGATTTTTACACCACTTAAGCTAATAATTCTACATATTTTAAAAAAATCCTCTATCACTTTATATTTAAAGGCTATGTATTTTTAAAATTTATCAATTTTAAATTCTCATATGGCATATTTTATAGAAAACAAAATAAGCTTATATGGGGATTTTTTTAAAGGTTTTGGTGATTTATGTATCTATTTCTTTTGGTAATAACAGTTGTAACTTTATTTTTCTTTATTAAGAAAACTTCATATATAATATATTTAAAATCTTTTTTGCTTCCAACAGTATGTATTTTATTTATACTGCTGCTTATTATTTTTCCAAATACAGCTGTAGAATCTGCTAAAGAAGGTTTAGATCTTTGGTTTAAAACAGTGTTTCCTTCATTATTTCCTTTTTTAGTTGCATCAGATATTTTAAATAAGACAGGTATTATAAAATCTTTAGGAATACTTTTAGAACCTATAATGCGACCTCTTTTTAATCTTCCCGGTTGTGCTTCATTTACTCTGCTTATGGGATTAACCTGTGGTGCTCCTGTTGGCGCTAAACTCACATCAAGTTTGAGAAAAGAAAAACTTTTGACTAAAGTTGAATCTGAAAGATTGCTGGCTTTTACAAATAATTTAGGTCCTCTTTTTATTACTGGTGCTGTAGCTGTAGGAATGTTTAAGATGCCAAGTATCGGAGTTCTACTTCTTGCCTGTCATATTTTAGCAAGCCTTACTGTAGGACTATTGTTTAGGTTTTATGGTAAAAACCCAAAATACAAAAAAGAAAACCATAGGGAGAAAAACCATAATAAAAATTTTATTCGAAAATTTAAAACAGAATTTAGAAAAACTCTAAATGATAGCATATCTAGTCCTGCTAAAATTTTAGGAGATTCAATTCAAAACTCACTTGGAACTATGTTAACAGTGGGGGGATTTATTACTTTGTTTTCAGTTATCATAAATATTTTAATTGAAACAGGTTTTATTTCCTATATATCAAATGTTATCTTTACCATTTTTATTTCAACTGGTATAAATAAAGAAATAATAACAGCTCTTTTAAGTGGATTTTTTGAAATTACAACTGGAACTCATTTGGCAAGTGAAGCTAATAGCTCTTTTATTCAGCAATTAATCTCTGTAAGCTTAATTATGGGCTGGGCAGGTATTTCTGTACATTTTCAGATTTATAGCATGATAAGTAAAACCGACATTAATATGAAGCCATACTTATTTGGCAAGCTCCTTCAAGGAATTTTTGCAGCCATTTATACTTTTATAGGAGTAAAGTTTATAAATCTTTATCCTTCTTTATCTCTGCCTGTCTTCAATTTTATACACTCAAGCCACACCCTCTCCTGGCATCAATACTTTGTTATCTCTCTTTACAATATTTTAATATCAATTTCCATTTTTATACTAATGTCTTTTGTGATTTTATTTTTTAACCTCTTTAAAAAAAGGAAAATCTTATCAAACTAACCTTATATTTTAGCTTCCCTTTCACACAGACTTAGGAATTCAGATAACAAAATTTCTCCCTCATCCATTTGAATGGTTTTGGGAAATTTAGGTGTTAGAGAACATACAGACAACTTGTAATTTGGGTCAATTTTATATCTTTTAAAAAAACAGTTTTTTAAATTGTTTTGAGTATTAAAAACTATTTCATCATCTTTGATTTTAAAAGAAAAAGAATTAAGTGGTATATTAAAGCCCCTTCCATCTGCCTTTATGTAACTTTCCTTTAACGTCCAAAGTTCAAAAAAATATTTAAGCCTTTCACTTTCCTTTGTTTTATATAAATCCTCCACTTCTTCCTTTGAAAAAAATCTATCTGCAATTTTAATATCCAAATCTTTAATTTTTTCCACATCAATTCCTACAGGCTTATCACTTACAACACATACAATCCATTTGCCTGAATGAGATATATTAAAATGAAATTCATCATGATCTTTAAGGTAGGGTTTTCCAAATTCATTGGTTTTAAAAATTATTTCATCATTATTTATTTTAAGTTTTAACATGATTATTTTTCTTATCAACACTTCTGCAATTAAGGTTTTTAATGAATCCTCATATTTTAAAAATCTCTTTATTCTCTTTTGTTTATTCTCTGGAATATAGTTTAAAGCTTTTTCAAATAGCTTTTTATTCACTGGACTTTTTATTTCTGTAGCATATATTTCAGACATTTTCCCACCTCAAAAAACACTTTATTTTCCATAGCCATTATACCATATACCCTCTAAAATCTGTATATATAAAATTTTAAAGCATTGTATAGTTTGTTTCAAAACTTTGGATATGATATAATTTATTTTAGGTAGCAGCATAATTTTCACCCTTTCTCTTTGCTTTAATTTCCACTAATTTAAACTGTTACATTTTTAGCATTTTAAATTCTATTACTTTTTTATGGGAGGATGTAAATGAAATCTATTGATAAAAAAACTTTTTTGTTACATATCTTATTTGGATTTTTAATATGGTTAAGTTTCTTTTCTGTTCAGGCCAATGCCCAGTCTAAAAACATAGTGGGATATTTTACCGAATGGGGCATATACCTTGATGACAATTATTACGAAGTTTCTCACATCCCATGGGACAAAGTAACTCATATAAATTATGCTTTTGCCAAAATTGAAGATGGAAAGATAGCCATACATGACACATGGGCCGCTATTGAAAAGCCTTTTGGTGATGATACATGGCAAACTCCCATTAGAGGGCATTTTGGACAGTTAATCAAGTACAAAAAACAATATCCCCATGTAAAAACCTTAATATCAGTAGGTGGTTGGACACTGTCTACATATTTTTCTGATGTAGCCCTTACAAATGAATCTAGGGAATTCTTTGCACAAAGCTGTGTTGATTTTATACGAAAGTACCAATTTGACGGAGTGGATATTGACTGGGAATACCCTGTAGGCGGGGGGTTATCTACAAATATAACAAGACCAGAGGACAAACAAAATTTTACTCTCCTTTTAAAAACTTTAAGAGAAAAACTTGATACTGCAGGGATGGAAGATGAAAAAAATTACCTTCTTACAATAGCAGCGCCCGCTGGAAATTCAGCTATAGGAAATATGGAGCCTGATAAATTTCATCAGTATCTTGATTTTATTAATCTTATGACATATGACTATAGTGGTTCTTGGGAAGATGTATCAAACCACTTATCTCCCCTTTATATGAATGCTTCTGATCCATCATCACCTTATAGAAAGGAAAGAGCTAATATAGATTGGACGGTAAATGAATATTTAAAATTAGGAATTCCTGCACATAAACTAAATTTAGGAATTCCCTATTATGCCACCGGCTGGACAGGTATAACAGGTGGTATAAATGGACTATTTGGCACTTCTTCTGAAGCCTTAGGAACAAAACCATTTCACTACATAAAAGATCTATTAAATTCACCTAATTCATCATTTGTTAGGTTTTGGGATGAAGATACTAAATCCCCCTATATATGGGATGATTCAACTGGTACTATGTATAGTTATATAGATGAGGAATCTCTTGAAATTAGATGTGATTATCTAGAAGAAAAAAATCTAGGAGGTATTATGATTTGGGAACTAAGTGGGGATTATCCTAAGGAAGGTGGAAATACATTAACTGCTTTAGTCTACCATATTTTTGACCTGCCTTCTTTACCTGAACCATTATATGGGGATATAAATGGGGATGATATTGTTAATTCTAGTGATTTAACACTTTTAAAAAGATATGTTTTGGAGATAATAGATGGTTTCCCCTTTTCTGGAGCATTAGTAAATGCAGATGTAAACGGTGATAAATTAATTAATTCAATAGATTATAATTTAATAAAAAGATATATTTTAGAAGAAATTGATAAACTACCCTTGAATTAATTTTATAAACTTCATCAATTTTTAAAACATAATTTTTTTAAAAAATTGTGTTGCAAATACTTTCCACTTATTATATAATCTTTGTATGTATTTATTCATTTTTACTTTATTTAATTTAATACTTATCTATTTGTTTTAAAAATTTTCCATTAAAAAAACAAGGGGGTTTGTTATGAAAAAAGGAACTTTAGGAATTTTATTGAAAACATTACCATTTTTAGGAGTGAGATTTGGTATTTATATGGCTACTGCAATAGCCGCAATGCTGTGGCTTGGACTATTATTACTTATTTCTAATGCAGTTAAGTCTCCACAAGTAGGTATTATTTTATTTCTTATAGGCTTTGCAGGAGTTTTTGGAATTGTAAAAGCAGTTGGACATTTTGTTTTATACTTTTTAAAAGCAGCACATATTGCAGTTATATCTGAGTATTTGACAACTGGTTACATGCCTGAAAAAGGTCAACTACAATATGGCATAGAAAAAGTGAAATCAAATATTGGTGTAGCTACATCTGTTGCAGTTTTAGATGTACTTATAAGAGGAGCAGTACGCCAAGTACTTCGAATCTTTAACACCATTGGAGCTGTTCTATCCATTATTCCAGGAGCTTCATTTATAATACGTATTTTTAATCTAATTATAGAAACAGCATGTAATTATATAGATGAGTGTATTTTAGGATATATTTTTGTTAATAAGAGAAATAATCCTGAACTTAATACATGGAAAGCTTCAGCAGATGGAATTGTTTTATATGCTCAAAACTGGAAAGCCATAGGTGTAGGTGCTGTTAAAACAGTTCTTATGTTATGGGTACTAAAAGTTGTTCTGTTTATTGTTGCTGCAGTTTTATTTACAAGTTCTTTGAATATGGGATTCTTCGGAATATTGTTTATTGGTCTTATTGTATGGTCTTTAAACAAATCATTAATTGATCCATTAGCTACTGTAAGCATGGCAAAAGCGTATTTTGCAGCAGTAGAACAAAATCCAGTGCCAACTGTAGACTTGTATGAAAAAGTTACTAATTCATCTAGTAAATTTAGAAAAATCCTTGAAAATGCAGGTAGTTCATCGGATAATATGGCACAACCTACAAATATATAAGTAACTTAAAAGCATAACTAGCTTATTTAAAAGGTCAGGCTTGAATAATTTATTAAACTCATAAGTTTAAGTAAATTATTC
>DUVG01000190.1 GCA_012841175.1 Clostridium sp. | reverse complement strand
CTCTGAATTCATCAAGGTTTTTCAATATGTCTTCCTGTACCTTTTCAAGGTAATCTAAAACTTTTTTATAATCTCTATACTTTTCTTTTAAATCATTTATCTGTATCCCAACGGCAAATAATGCTATCTTGTTTTCCCATTCTGCAACTCTTTCTTCTGCTTCTTTTTCTATATTTTTAATTTGTCTTATTATATCTAATGTTTCTAACTGCACAATATTGGACTTTTCATTTATTTCCTGCTTTATTTTTTCATCTAAATTGGAATACTCTTCTTCTGTTATAGTCTTCCCCTCAATAACTGGCAAAAAATACATTCCTGCATTAGTGGTTTTTACTTTAAATCCCTGCTTTTCAGCATGCTTATTGAGTTTTTCCATTAACTCTGCTTTTTTGCTCTGATATTCCTTTGCTATAGCAGTTTTTTCTCTTTCATAGTCTTCACTGTCAAAAGCCTTAGCTATTTCAATCTTAAGTACCTTCACGAACTCTTCCATATCTTTTTGAAAGACTTTGCCTAATCCTGCAGGTAAATTAATAGATTTAGGTCGGTTAGAATTATCAAAATTGTATACATAACACCAATCATCAGGTGTTTTACATTTCTTTGATATTTTTTTTACAATATTTTGAGCATAACTTGTTTTTCCTGTTCCTGTCATGCCACACATAAAAATATTGTATCCTTTGGTTTTTATTTTAAGCCCAAATTCCATGGCCTTTACCGCACGTTCCTGACCTATAATATCATCTGAAAAAGTTAATTGTGAAGTATCTTGAAACTTAAAAAAGGTTGGTTTACATTCTTTTTTGAGCTTATCATGAGATACTTTTTTTGTTCGTGACATACACTTTCCCCCTTTAAACCAGTTGGTATAAGGATTTGTAATAGACATTGACACATTTAGACATTCGACACTATTTTTAAGAAAAATAAAATTGTAATAATTTCACAATTTCAAAAACGATATAATCAATTAAGTATTATATTCTACTAAAATATAATAAAACCCTTTTTTATTATACAATAAATTCGTATAAGCTAATGTATTGTTTGAATTGATAAAATATGCTATAAATTGTCTCTCCACATAATAATAGCATCTTCTTTATTATCAGAGTAATATTGCTTTCGTACTCCTTTAATTTCAAAACCATATTTTAAATACAATTTTTGAGCAGCAGTATTGCTCTTTCTTACTTCAAGAGTCATTTTTTTTATTTTCTCTTTTTGTGCAATATTTATAAGGTGGCAAATTAACTTTCCTCCAATACCTTTTTTTTGGTACTCTGGATGAACTGCTACATTTGTAATATGCCCTTCATCGCAAATTTTCCACATTCCTGCATATGCTATTGCTCTATTTTCTACTCTTGCACAAACATACCTAGTTAGCTCCCTATTTAATAATTCCTGTGTAAAAGATTCTTTGGACCAAGGAACTGTAAAACATAAGTTTTCTACAATTAATATATCTTCAATATCTTCAATTTTCATGTGAGAAATGTTAACACAATCTATACCCATAATTTTTTACCTTTTTAAGAATTATCATTAGCTGACAGCTTTTTTTCATACATTCTTTCAGCTTGAGATTTTCTAAGATAAAATGGTGTAAGTTCAAAAGAAGACTCAGCCTCCCCTTCTTTTATCTTCATATACGCAATTTCAGCAACAGTGGACGCTCTTTGAAGTCTCATACTTCCTGGGGCAAATTCACAGCTATCTTTTAGTCTGTTTTTGAAAAAATCCCTGTGGTTTTCAACCCCGTCTCCTAGAAAAATCACTTTTTTGTTTTTTTCTTCAATAATATCAGCCAATTCATCAACAGGAAGTGCCATATAATCACTTAATTTATTAAGCTTTCCGTCCTTTCTTTCATATAGCACAGTGTATACCTGATTGTTTCTTGCATCCATTATAGGGCAAATAATAAAATCTTCAATTAAAATATTATATGCTAAAGCATCTAATGTTGGTACACCTACAACGGGCTTAGAAGTTGCATAAGCCAT
>DUVG01000189.1 GCA_012841175.1 Clostridium sp. | reverse complement strand
GGATTTATAAACAGAACTATAGCAAACTTTGTGATTGCTAATGATGGAGAATTATTTAGTGATTTTGATTCTGGGAAACACGGATTGGACAATCCTAAGACCATACGTGCTTTAGAATTTATAAATGCAATGTATAATAAATATAAAGTAGTCTACACTGCAGAAGGAGATTTGTGGAATTATGACGTTAATTATTCTTCATTTAAAAATGGAAATATTTTGTTTTTTCCAGTTCTCTCATGGATGCTTGAAGAGATAAAAGGACTTCCTTTTGAATATGGAATAGTTCCTTTTCCAACAGGACCTGATAATATAAGTGGGAAAACATGTGCAATTTCTCAGGACGCATTTTATATTCCAAAAGGTGTGGAAGAGCCAAAGAAGGTATATCAAGTTCTTGAAGAATTGCTATGGTTTTTTGGAGATAATACAGGCTTGAGAGATGATAATAAAAAGGAATGGCTTAAGAATGTGTGGGTGACAGAAGAAGCTTACCAAATGTCCATAGAAGTTTCAACATATCATGGTAAATTTGAGTTTTATGAATTTGTTCCAGGATTTCCTATGGGAGAGATAATGGGCAACATTATTTCAGGAGGAATGAAGGTGGAGGATGCTGTAGAATTTTATAAGGAACAAGCACAGTATGCAGTTGATCAACTTTACAGTAAAAATTAAATCATAGGGTTTATTTTCTCAACCAGTTTTTTACTACCAAATGAATGTTTTTTGTTATATAATATTGATATATAAATAGAATAACTTATAAATATAAAAATTTATTGGGGAGTAGAAGTAAATATGGTTAAGGTAGTAAAAAAAACACATTTCACTACTAACGACAAAACGTGCCAGTTCAAACTAAACAAGGCAATTCTTACTATGGCTTCGGAAATTAAAAAAGAATACAATAAGATTGCAGTAGTTGGTATTGGTTCAGACAGGGCAACAGGAGATAGCTTTGGTCCATTAGTTGGATATATGCTTTCTAAGTGTCAGATTTATGATTTTGACGTCTATGGTACAATTTTAAATCCAGTTCATGCAAAAAACATAGAAGAAACTCTTAAAAGTATTGACCACTCAAATACCCTTGTTATAGCAGTAGATGCGTCTGTAGGAAGACCAGAACACATTGGACATATTGTTTTGAGCAATCAGCCAATTAAGCCAGGCAGTGGTGTAGGAAAAGACCTGCCTCCTGTTGGGGACATAAGCATATCAGCCGTTGTGGCTATTGCTGGGTTTTTGCCACTAGTTATGTTGCAAAACACTAGTCTAGGCTTGGTATATAAAATGGCAGAAATAGCTGCAAACTCTATAAGACATCTACTTTATAAACAGCAGCTTGAACCTGCAAAGAATAATAAGGCAAATTCTTCTACAACAGCTTGTTAATACTAAGGCTTCACTTTTTAAAAAAAAGTGAAGCCTTAGATTGGCTAATAAAAATTTTATCTAAAATTCTCATTAGCCAATTCTAATAAATTTGTGGTGGGAAATTTAATTTATATATTCAAATCTAATTTCAGATTGTAACAGTCTTTTATATAGTCTATATTGTCTGCGGAATTCTCTTTTTTTTATAAATATATTTGTGAAAAACTCCCACAAAAAAACCCAACCTCCAACAAAGATACCTTCGTGTACAACATTAAATAATATGTTCTCAGTATCCCAGGAAAAAAAGTATCCTATAGTAAGAAGAAAGAGGGAAAGACATAAATAAAAAACAGTTCTATTATTTAAATTTGTATTAGCTCTTTTATGTCTATATATAGCATATTCGTAATAATTATGAAAAGCAGATATTAAAGTGGATTCCTTTTTCTCATCCTTTTTGTCTTTGGGCAAATAAAGCACCAGAGTAATTTCATAGGCTAGGGGAATGTCTACTGAAGAGTCTAGAACAAAATCGCTAAACTCATCTTCAATATCTCTTTTCTTAAAAGGGGATGGATCCCAGTCGTCAAAAACATCACCATAATCATCAAGAGATACTTCTATTAAATAAGTTTTGGTTTTTTTGTCAAAGGTATATAGTTTTTGAAAAAAACTTTTTTTCATAAGTAGGACTCCTTAAGTTTTAGATAAATAAAAGTATCTAAGATAATGTTCTCATATTTTTTTCTAATTATCAATTGTTTTATTATACCAAAAACTTAGATATAGTATAAAAAAATTTGCTACAAAGTTATATTATTTAAATCGGAAAATTAACGTTTAATTTTAACAAAATAAAAAAATTGGCTCAAAAGAATTGACTCAAATATGGAAAAAGGTGCAATGAAATTTAATTACTAGCAATATACAACATCAGCAATAAAGGGGTTATTAAAAAAATATTACAAACAGTAGCTAAATATCATTATATATAAAACAGTAATAAATAGAATGATTGTTACTCCATATTATAGTACAAAGGTTAATGCAAGATTTATAAATATATATTTTTATTTTTTAAAAGTCATTGCAACCTTTAGCTTTTATATTTCTTATATATTTATTTTGCAATATCTTAAAAAAACTTGCAATTCGCAAAATAAACAAAAAAATTCCTGGATTTTAATTTCTTTTGTGTATTTTGCACATAAACAATATTTGTTTTAAAATTTAAGATGGTAAAAAGAATTGTAGTTTTACATTTTTGCTATATCAGGTACAATTATATTAAGATTTAAAAATTAAATGTTTAAAGGTGATTTATTTTGGATAAACAATATAAGACGGTTTTAAAACATGCAGTAGCTGAGTTAGAAGAAAAAAAATCAAGATTTATTGCATCGGCTATGCCTGTATCAAGTGAAGAAGAGGCACTAAGTTTTATTAATGAGATAAAAACAAAAAACTGGGATGCCACCCACAATGTATACTCTTATTATATAGGAGGAAGCAGTACTATACAAAGATTTAGTGATGATGGAGAGCCTTCGGGAACAGCAGGTTTACCCATACTAGAAGTTATAAAAAGGATGGAAGTACGGGATTTAGTTGTTGTTGTTACTAGATACTTTGGAGGTACATTGTTAGGAGCAGCAGGACTTGTCCGAGCATATGGGAAAAGTGCTTCTTTAGCAATTGAAGAGGCCGAGATTATAACAAAAAAATTGTGTGTTGAAGTTAATATTGTGGTTGAGTATGATTTATTTGGGAAAACACAAAATATGCTTATTTCAAAAGATTATATTATAAAAGATATAATATATGAACAAGATGTGGAGATAATAGTACTTGTAGGAGAAGAAGAACTGGAGAATTTAATAAAATTAGTTAATGAAGCAACAAATGCAAGATGCATAATAGAACCAGGAAATAAAAGTTATATTTCCCTTGATGCACAGGGGAAGCTGATAGTTTAGAGGAGGATTTTTATATTGGAAGAAAAAATGTTAGAAAAAAAAGTTTGGGCAGTTGTTGGTGCAAATGAAAATGCTGAAAAATACGGAAATATGATTTATAAGAAATTAAAGACATTTGGGTATAAAGTGTACCCTGTAAATCCTAAATACCAAGTAATAGAAGGGGACAAATGTTATAGCAATTTATCCTTGCTTCCAGAAAAACCAGATGTTATAAATATGGTTGTTTCTCCTAATATAGGAAAAACAGTAATTGAAGAGGCTGCAAACCTTGGTGTTGAAAATATATGGCTCCAGCCAGGAACTTATAATGATGAAATTATCAACTTAATAGATAAAAAGGGTATAAATGCTGTTAAAGCATGCGTTCTTATGTCCCTTAATAAGTAGAGTAAATATCTGAAAACTCTATTTTTATAGAATCTATAATTCTATCATTGTTTTCGCGCCTATAATTATTTTCATGTGTAATGCAATTCTTTTTAATTGGTATTTTTATCAAAAACTCACTTCCCTTATTGAGAATGCTATTTACTTCAATGGTGCCGTTGTGGAGCTCTACAAATGATTTTACAATTGAAAGACCTATTCCACTTCCTTCAATCCCTGTTGTAAGGGAATTTTTTATTTGCTGATATCTTTTAAATATATTATTAATTCTTTTTTTAGGAATGCCTATTCCAGTATCAGATACTTTTATTAAAAAAGCATCTTTTTCTTGAGATACATTTACAGAAATTTTTCCACCAGGTTCTGTATACTTAATTGCATTTGACAAAAGGTTTAGAAGTATTCTGTCAAATTTATCAATATCTACACAAGCCATAATTTCTTCTGCTGAAGTGTCAAATTCTAAATATAAGTTTTTTTGCTGTGCATAAGGAACCACAGATTGGGTTATTTCTTCAACTAAATATACAATATTGCAGTTTGAAGTATTTGTTTTTATGTATCCAGATTCTATACGGCTAATATCTAACACATTGTTTATTAATCGCAATAGCCTATAACAGTTTTGTTTTATAACAAGAAACTGTCTAGAGGAATATCTTTTTTCAGTAACTATATGCGAATTTTTTTGATCTATAAGTTGAATGGCACCTAATATTACAGTTAAAGGCGTTTTGAGTTCATGAGAAATATTATAAAAAAACTCACTTTTTTCAGCATTTGCTTTTGCTGTCTCTTTACCAATAGCAGAAAGTTTTTTTATGTATTGATTTTTTTTCTCTATTTCTTGTTTATGCTGCTCAATTAGCCTTTTTTTCTCATCCTCATATTTTTGAACCAATGTATTTGTTTTCTTATTTAGATTATAAAAAAGTGCAAAGAGAAAAATAAAAAAACTAATGTTTAACACCAACAGTAGACAAAATTTGTCAGAGACAGATAGAGGAAGAAAGGATTTTAGCGCATATACAATGGATTTTTCAAAAGGCATTATAAAAGTAAAGGATATTATATTTATAACTATTAAAAAGGTTAATAGAAAAATTACAAATATTTTTAAAGATATAGGCATACTAATTTTGTTATGCAAGAAACATCAATCCTTTTCATAATATTCAAAATACTGTATTAACTTACATAAAACATACAACATAACATAAGTTACATATGTTAGCTAGTAGAACATAAATTGTCATAAACATTTTATACAAAATATCTCAATATGTAAATAGATTTTTGTATTACCCATAAAATTTTTTGGAAATAAAGAATAAACTTTAGTAAATGCCTTTATAAATTCTGATATTAATATTATAATTTATATAAACATTGATTTTAAATACAGGAGGTTTTTTATGGCTGGGCATTCAAAATGGTCAAACATTAAACATAGGAAAGAAAAATCAGATGCTAAAAAAGGCAAGGAATTCACCAAAATTGGCAGAGAGATTGCTATTGTAGTAAAAAGTGGAGGACCTGATCCAGAAGTTAATTCTAAACTTAGAGATGTTATTGCCAAGGCAAAAAGTGCAAATATGCCGAATGATACAATTATGAGAAGCATAAAAAAGGCTTCTGGAGATGCAGATGGTGCAGACTACGAAGAAATTGCATATGAAGGCTATGGTCCAGGGGGTGTAGCTGTAATTGTAGAGGCAGCTACAGATAACAGAAATAGAACAGCTGCAGATGTAAGACATTATTTTGATAAATATGGTGGGAATTTAGGAACTTCTGGTTGTGTATCCTTTATGTTTGATAAAAAAGGATTAATAATTATAGACAAATCTGTTGACAAAAGTGAAGATGAGTTGATGATGGAAGCATTAGAAGCAGGTGCAGAAGATTTTAATGTAGAAGAAGAATATTATGAAATAATAACAGATCCTAGCGATTTTTCTAATGTGAGAGAAGCACTTGAAAAAATTCAAGTTGAACTTTTATCTGCTGATTTAGAAATGATTCCTCAAACAACAACAAAGCTTACAGATGAAAAACATATTCAACTAATGGAAAAGCTTATTGATCACTTAGAAGATTTAGATGATGTTCAAAAGGTTTATCACAATTGGGAAATGCCAGAAGAAGAGTGATTTTAAGTCATAATTTATCATAAATAGAAAAGGGCTAAAAATGAAGGGGCTTTGAAATTAGCCCCTCCCTTTAAGATGTTATGCTTGTTCTTTTGCAGGCTCTGCCTCTCTGAACAATAAACTTATGGCATAAAGTCCTGAAAGACCAACTATAGAATATATAATTCTTAAAAATGAAGAACCCATACCAATTAAAGATGCTACTTCAGCAACTAAATTATAACCACGAAATCCTATCAGGAGCCAGTTTATTGCGCCTATAATAACAAGAACAAGAGCTATTCTGTCTAAGACCGTTCTATTCATAACTACAACTCCTTTTGTTTTGAAAAACTATGTTACGATATATTATTCTCTCCTTATAATTATTCATTAATTCATAGAAAAAAGTTTTTATTTTTCTTGTAATTGTCAAGGAAAGTATGATTGTTTCTAATACTCTGATGCTTAGTTAACTAGCATATTTTCCGTAAAAGGAAGTTATCTGACATATGTCAGATAACCTCTTTTTGGCTTTTTTTGAAAACCTTTTCTTCAAAAAAAATACAATTAGATTTTACTGAAGTTGAGTTTTTACTAACAATATCAAGTGTACACTTACCATCGACTTGGTAAATACAGTTTGACGAGCAGTTTATCGTTGTCATAACTCCACTCCTGATAAAAGCGTTTAATATATAAAAATATTTCAATGTGTTAGTATTGTTCCACAAAAGTTGCAAATATATAAAGTTAAATAAAGTTATAAATAATATATTGCTCCAAGGCATGAAATGGGGCTGTTGATTTACAACAGCCCATTTATTTGAACAACTAACAATTTCATATAGAAATTATTAGTTAGTAGCATTTTTTTATAATGTTATTTTTGTTGCAGTACAAAAAAATAATTGTATAATAATTTATATATGATATATATTTATATATTATGTAAGAAGGAGGGGACAGGTATCTTGTCCTACTAAAAAGCATAAATTATTTTATTTTAAAAATTATTCTAAATTGTCTTATAAGATGGGAGATTAAAGGGGTATGAGTTTTTTAGAAATTCCTAATTTACCTAAAAAAAAAGTAAATTTAGTTTTAGTTGATGGCAGAATAGAACATGATATAGAAGAAAAACTTATGTTACTTAAAATTGATTACATAAAGACAAAACCCTTAAACTCTTTGTATCCAGCCATTTCATATCACCCGGATATTTTTTTTCACCATCTAGAAAATAATACTATTGTTTATGCACCAGGGGTTTGTAAAAAAATTTTAAAAAAATTATATGATTTAGGATTTGAATTATTAGAAGGAAAAAGTGAATTGGCTTCAAAGTATCCAAAAAACATTTGCTATAATGGGGCTAGGGTGGGGAAATATTTTTTTCATAATACAAAATATACCGATGATGCTATAATGAACTATTTAAAAAAAAGAGAAATAGAAATTATTCATGTTAATCAGGGATATGCAAAGTGTTCAATATCTGTTGTTGATGAAAATTCTTTAATAACCATGGATAGAGGAATTGCAAAAATTGCTGAAAAAAAAGGACTTGATGTATTATTAATTGAAGAAGAAGACAGAATTGTTCTTGAAGGATTAGACAAAGGTTTTATAGGAGGAAGCACTTTTCTTATTGATAAATGCAAATGGGCAATTTGTGGAAATATTGAAAAATTAAAATCAGAAAAAAAAATACGTGATTTTCTTCACAAAAAAGGAATGGAAATAATCTCTCTTGGAAATAAAAACCCTGTGGATGTTGGTTCTATTATACCTCTTTTAACAGATTAAAACATTCATGTTATATACTTTTAAAGGGATATTTATATTGTAACTTAGAATTTTTTTTTGCATATAATATATTATGCTGCTAAAAATATGGTAAAGATTGCATGTGTCGCTTGCTGCATACAACAAATTACGAAGACATATACTATGTTTGAAGGGATGTGAAGTTGATGCAGTTTCTTTGTATTGAGGCTGGCGAAAGTTCAGAAGATATAAAAGACTATATAAATGAAGAACTAAATAAATTTGATATAGAGTATTTAGTAGAAGACTTTGTTAATTCAGAGGGCAGGATAACTGTTAAATGTAAAATTGACTTATCCAAAGTAGATATAGAAAAACAGCCTGTAATTTTTGATGAAATAAAAGCAGGGATTTCTAGTGCTTTGGCTGACTATATAATTAAAGAATATGAAGAAAAATTAATTTATAGAATTATAAATAACAATTATTGTTATTTTAATTCTGTAGAAAAAAGAAAAATATTTAAAACTGCAGTATGTGCGATAAAAAACAATGAAAAAAACTTTTTAAACAGCTTATTTCAAATAAGAAGAAGAAACATTATTATACGCAAATTATTGGATTATTATCAAGGAGCCAACAATTTGATTTTAGAGGGTTTTGTTAACTTTAGGTTAAAGGAATATATGAAAGATTTAGAAGAAATAGTGGATAAAGCTGTAGATGATTTTTTAATGGAGAGGGAGTACAAAGAATTTATTCGTTTATTGAGATATTTTGTAGATATTCAAGAACCAAAATTCAACGCTATACACGTGGTTGTTGGATATGATGACAAATATATTTTATTAAATGAAAACAAAAGAGAAATTACAAATGAATGCATCCAAGAGTTTATGAATGATATTGCCAATGAAGAAATCAACTATGATGATTTGCTTGTAAGTTCTCTTATTACTATGGCACCAAGAAAAATAATGATTCATGGAGCTGAAAACTTTAGAAACAAAGAACTATTAGAGACAATAAAAAATGTCTTTTGGGAAAAAGCTTCTATATGCACAGGTTGTGAATTATGTATTTTAAACTTGGTTAGAAATGAGAAAAATGTATAATATATAATTTTTTTAAATACAAATCTTATTGATAATTTAGAAAACAATAAAAAATTTAAATTTTTTGTAGTATATATATTGACAATAAATTATCTAATGATACAATATATTGTGAAACACAATATATTGTATCATTTTACTTAATGAACTACAGTATATTGACATTGCTTTTAGGTCAACATTCTATCAAGTTAAAACAAAGTATGTACAAGCTTATATTTTCTCTAGAAAGAATATCGTGAAGCTAAAACAAAAGACAGACATTATATTTTATATATGCAAAATTTCTTTTTACTAAGGATAAAAAAACTTAAAAGCAAAAGATAATTATTTAAAAAAACCAAAGATAATATTTTTAGGGAAATAAAAAAGAGAGTATTGACCTACTCTCTTTTTCCCTTTTAAAATAGTGTTATAATATTTTTAAGTGGTATAATGATTTATATAAAAGACATTTTAAAAGGTTGGAGGTATAGTTTTGAATGTTGTTGGTTTTGTAGGGCCAAGTGGAACTGGAAAAAGTCATAGAGCTGTTTGGGTGGCCAGAGAAAGAGGAATTGAGTTTATTATAGATGATGGGCTTTTAATAAGAGGAACACAGATAATTGCAGGAGCTTCTGCTAAAAAAGAAAAAACTAAAGTGGGTTCTATTAAACGTGCTCTTTTTACAGATGATGAACATGCAAACCAAATAAAAACTGCTCTTAACCATTATAAGCCTAAGTCACTTCTTATTTTAGGTACATCTGACGGAATGGTTGAAAAGATTGCTAAGCGTTTAGGCTATAGTGTAAAGGAAAAAGTTTATATTCATGAGATTGCTACAGAGTTTGAAATAAAACAGGCTCTTACAACAAGAAAAGAGCAGGGAAAACATGTTATTCCAGTACCAACTTTTGAAATAAAAAAGGATTTTTCGGGGTACTTTCTTGACCCTTTGCAAATATTTAGGAGGAAGGGTAAGGGAAGTTTTCAATTAATAGGCGAAAAATCTGTTGTTAGGCCTACATTTAGTTATATGGGAAATTACACAATTTCAGATTATACAATATATCAGATTGTAGAACATGTTACTTCAAATATGGAAGGTGTAAACAAAATATCCCGATTTAGAGCAGAGAATCATCCTGATGGCATATATATTGAAATGGATTTAATACTTATTTATGGATACCAAATAAAAACCCTTTTAAGAGAAATACAAAAAAGGGTTATTGAAGAGGTAGAAAACCTTACAGCTTTAAATATTAAAAGATTAAATCTTGTTGCTAAAAGTCTTGTTGTAGAACCTAGGAAACTAGAATCTAAAAAACAAGAATCTAAAAAACAAGAACTCAAAAAGCAAGAACTCAAAAAGCAAGAACCTAATAACCAAAAGTCCAAAAAGCAAAAGCCTAAAAAATGATTATTTTAAGTTTGAGTATCCTACTAGTTTTTGAATACTTCTTAAAAGTGCATCTTTTGAGTTATTCCAAGGTGCATCATTATAACGGTAGTCAAATTTTTTGGTAAACCAGTTAACTTCCTCTTGTATACGTTCCATGTTTTGAATTTGGATTGACATAAGTTTATTTATAAAAATTGCTGTTTCTTTTGGAGGAAGGTATTTTTTTGTGCCTTCTAAGAGAAGTTTAAGATGTTTTAGACAAAAGCCTTTTTGGCTATCAAACAAATTTTTAAAATCATCTTCTTTAAAGTATAAATACAATATTACATCCACATATCTGTCCATGGTTTTGTTTAATCTATTGCAAATTGTGCAGGAATTAGCCAACTCATCTAATTTTTCTATAAGGGAAGCTACAAATTTTTTTGATTCTGTCTGTTTTGAAGTGATTTTTCCAGACAAGTTTTTTATCATGGATATTTCAGAATCTTTTCTTAAAATTTCTTCATTTTTGTCATATAGTTTTTTTAAAATATCATTTTGTTCACATAAGTGAGTATCAACTATTAACCCTAAGCCTAACCTGTTTGCCTGTGTGTTGTAAAGCATTTCAAAATGTTTTTGACAAAAACCTTCTTTATTGGTCTGCATTCTCCCTTCAGGCTCCATTAAAAAAGGACCTAAAATATATTCAACATTTTCATCTTCTAGTTTTTTCTCTAAAATACACATGGGACATTCGCAATCATTTTTAAATGCGTCTGTAACAGGTATGGTATAGATTTTTTCCTTCATAAACAAATTCCTTTCTAAAAGTAGTATTAATTTAAATTATAACAGAAAAATCGGGTATTATATATATGATAATGAAATATAGAGAGAAAAGAGTTTAAGGGGATATGATATGGAATATAAAGGATATAAAATAGTTCAAGAAGGCAACAAAATTTTAGTAGAAGGAATTAAAGACTTTAATCTTGTTCACACTTTTGAATGTGGACAGTGTTTTAGATGGATTAGGCAAATAGATGGAAGTTATACAGGTGTTGCAAAAGGACGGGTAATAAATGTAAGTTTTTGCAATGAAAATCTTCAAATATACAATTCTAATGTGGAAGATTTTATAAATATATGGTGTGATTATTTTGACTTAGGGACAGATTATTCAGATATCAAAAAAAATATTGTAAATGATGAAGTAATGAAAAAAGCTGTGGAATTTGGATGGGGTATAAGAATTTTAAAGCAGGATTTATGGGAAACACTGATTTCTTTTATTATATCCGCCAACAACAGAATACCTAGAATAATGAAGTCCGTTGATAAGATAGCTCAGCTTTATGGGAAAGAAATTTATATGGATGAGAGTAAATATTATGCATTTCCAGAGGCTACAGAGATAGCTAATTCCACCATTGAAAACTTAGAGATTTGCAAAGCAGGTTTTAGGTGTAAATATGTACATAGCACCTCAAATATGGTGAGTGGTGGAAATATAAATTTGGGAAATATTAAAAATATGGATACAGATGATGCCAGGGAGTATTTAATGAAATTACCAGGGGTAGGTCCTAAAGTTGCAGATTGTGTCTTACTTTATAGTGGCACCAAAAGAGATGTATTTCCCACAGATGTGTGGGTTAAAAGAGTAATGGAGGAAATATATTTTAAGGAAAAAACAAGCTTAAAAAACATTCAAGAAATGGCAAAGGCAAAATTTAGCCATTTATCGGGATTTGCCCAACAATACCTGTTTTATTATGCAAGAGAAAATAAAATTGGGGCTTAAAATTTTATAATAGAGTTGAATATTTAAGAAATTAAAAGCCTAGTATTAATTTACTTAGCATAAAGGCTTTAAACTGTATTTTCAGTTGTTTGAAATTAGGGCTAGTATAATGTTATAATGACATTAAACCGATTACATAGGGTTTTGACCTGAAATGTTCGAAGTACACTATAATTTTGAACCTACATTTGACATAAGGGAGTCTGGAGTTTGAAAATATATGTCAGGCCCTAAGCAAATACCGACTTATGCTAAAAGCATAAGTACGGCAAGGGAAGACAGAAATTTTTAACAGGACACCCACCTAGTTGCGGCTAGGTGTCAGAATATAGGGAAACGGCATTTTGGGTTACATTTAATAAAAGAAAGCCTTCCAATATCTGGTGGCTTTCTTTTCCTTATATTTTCCTTATAAATGATGTTTTTTATAAATTTTTAAAAGTCATACAAAGATTATGAAGATTACATTGTTTTAGCTGGTATGACAGCATCAATAATGCCATAAATCAAAGCGCCAATTAAAGCACCCCAAAAAGAAACTACAAATCCAGAAACAAAAAATTGTGTGGCATAGATTATTATTGCAGCCAGTATAAAACCTGTAATTCCTTTTCCGAAAGGTGTTGCATCTACACCAAATATTTTTGTCACTAAATAATCTAATGCTGCTAGAACAATTGCACTTACAACAAGTGGCCAAAATCCTGATATTGTCAAGCCTTCAGTTACATAAGATGTAATTGCTAATACAACACTACCTACAACCACTCTTATTATAAAATGTGTAATATTAAACGTTTCCGCTCGCGCATTATTTAAGTTTGCCACGAAACCACTTCCTTTCAAAGGATAAATAATAATATTGATAAAAATTATCAACCTTTATCAATATTATTATTTATTAATATCATTATAATTATTCAAATTGCAAAGATTATATATACCTTGCACAAATAGCAATATTTAAATATGATAATAACTGTGATAAAATAAAAAAATGAAAGTGGAATGAGAGGAGAAGGTGAAAAATGGTAAAAGTTAGATTTGCTCCTAGTCCTACAGGACATTTACATATAGGCGGAGCCAGGACAGCATTATTTAATTATTTATTTGCAAAAAAAAATAATGGTAAATTTTTGGTGCGTATAGAGGATACTGATTTAGCAAGATCTTCAATTGAGTCAGAAAAAGTTATAATAAATGATTTGAAATGGCTAGGAATTAATTGGGATGAAGGTATAGATGTAGGTGGGGAAAATGGCCCTTATAGATCTACAGAGAGAAGGGAAACATACAAAAAATATATAGACAAACTTATAGAAGAAGACAAAGCATATTACTGCTATTGTACCCAAGAGGAATTAGAAGAAGAGAGAAAACGCCTTGAAGAAGCAAATTCAGATATGCTTGGATATTCTGGCAAATGCAGCAATCTTACAGAAGAACAAATAAAAAAATATGAGGCGGAAGGCAGAAAACCTACCATTAGGCTGAGAGTTCCTAAGGATCAGATTATAGAAATAGATGACAAAGTAAGGGGACATGTGGAGTTTGACAGCAATGGAGTAGGAGACTTTATAATTGTAAAATCTGATGGTATTCCTGTTTATAATTTTGCAGTTACAGTTGATGATTATCTTATGGGTATAACTCATGTAATAAGGGCGGAGGAACATCTTTCAAACACTCCACGGCAAATTTTAATATATGATGCTTTAGGTTTTAAAAAGCCCCAATTTGCCCATGTATCATTGATACTAGGACATGACAGGACTAAAATGAGTAAAAGACATGGGGCTACATGGGTTGAGCAATATAGGGATTTAGGGTATTTGCCTGAAGCCATTGTGAACTTTCTTGCTCTTATGGGATGGTCTCCTGAAAGTGAAGAAGAGTTTTTTACCATTGATGAGTTGATATCTCAGTTTTCTCTTGATAGAGTATCTAAAAACCCAGCGGTTTTTGATAATGAAAAACTCAATTGGATGAATTCACAATATATAAAAGAGGCGTCCCTTGATAGAATAACTGATATGGCTGTACCTCATCTTAAAAATGCGGAACTTATAGGTGAGGAGGTTGACCAAGAGACATATGAGTGGATTAAAAAGATGGTTAAGTCTGTAAAACATAGTTTAGAATATGTTGGACAAATAACAGAAAAGGTTAGAGTGTTTTTTAATGATGAAATATCTCCTGAAAATGATGAAACGCTAGAGGTGTTAAAGGGAGAGCAAGTTCCCCAATTGATGGATACATTAATTTCTAAAGTTAATGAAGCAGAGGTTGTAGACGAAGAATTTGGCAAGGGTATATTCAAAATAATTGGAAAAGAAACAGGGATAAAGGGAAAAAATTTATTTATGCCTATTCGTGTAATGTTGACAGGACAAATGCATGGACCAGAGTTATATGACATAATTTCTATTCTGGGAAAGGAAAAAATTAACAAGCGTATAAATTGGGTGAGGGAGAATTATCTATAAAACATAAAATGTTGATTACTAAGGGACACTTTTTGGTAGATATAATAGTATAATAAAAGTATTCACATACTATTTTAAGGGGACTTTTTGAGGGAGTACTTTATACATTATTAATTATGATGAGTTAGAATGTGAGAGGTTTTATTTATGTTTAAACAATTTATTGAAGATGCAAGATCCATTGCCCAAAGGGATCCTGCCGCAAAGGGAATTTTTGAAGTTATTATATTATATTCAGGATTTCATGCAGTGTGTTTTCATAGAATTGCCCACTGGTTTTATTGTAAAAAATTATTTTTTATTGCCCGTTTAATTTCCCAAATAAATAGATTTTTAACTGGTGTAGAAATACATCCAGGTGCTAAAATAGGGAAAGGGCTTTTTATTGACCATGGAATGGGCATTGTTATAGGGGAGACTGCTGAAATTGGGGATAATTGTACCATATACCATAATG